>CBFGQE010000485.1:0-3021 GCA_965650815.1 uncultured bacterium | reverse complement strand
AGCTTCGCGTAGTCGTCGATCAAGCGGCTGGCGGTGACGCTGGCCGTGGTCTGGATGCCCAGCTCGCGGAACACTTCGTTGGCGCGGCGGAGCTTGCGGCAAACGTCGGGCAGACCGCGGTTGGCCTCGTGCTTCGCGACGTCGTGCGCATCGACCGACATGATGACGCTGCTCAGACCGGCGGCGGCGAGGGCGCGCATGTTTTCCTCCGTCCACAACGCGCCGTTCGTGCAGACCATCGGGTGCAGGCCGCGTTCGGCGGCGTAGCGGACCATCTCGACGAGGTCGCGGTGGACCAGCGGTTCGCCGCCGACGAAGAGCAGGTAGCCGATGTGGTTCTTCACCGCGAGGTCCACCACGTCCTTGGCCTCGCGCAGCGTGACGCTGTGGCGCGACTTGGGATCGAGCTTGGAACGCGCGAAGCCGCAGAAGCCGCAGTCGGCGTTGCAGAGGTTGGTGATGGCGAACTGGAGGTAGCCGGGACCGCCGTGGTCGAGGACGTCGCGGATCAGGCGGAGAGCGCCCTTCCCGGGCCGTGGGACCGGAGCCGTCGCCGCCGGGGCGGGGGAAACGGCATGGGCTACGACACGGTTCATGATGTGTCCCGCATCCTACGACGGAACCGCGACGATCCGGCAATTGGAAACTGTTGAACGCACGCGGTTCACGCGGCGGGCGGATCTTTCCCGGCATCCGCGACGGGCCGGACGGCGTTGAATGGATTGTATGGTCGTCGCTTGCCCAATCGAATGGGAGCCGCTAGACACCCCGGCGGTTGCCCCGTGCTTCACGCTGCCGGTTGTTCCGGTCGTGCCCACGGATGCTGCCGCCACGGCAAGACGTTTCATGGATTCGACCACCGGCATCTCCGACGAGGAGCTCATGGGCGGCATCGCCCGGGGCGACGCGGAGGCGTTGGCGGAATTCTACGACCGCCACGCGGGCCTGCTTTTCTCCGTGGCCGTCCATGTCCTCCGGGACGAACGCGAGGCGGAGGACGTGCTCCAGGAGGCGATGGTCGCGCTCTGGGAACGTGCCGCGCTCTACGACTCCTCGCTCGGGAAGCCCTTGAGCTGGGCCGTCACACTGACCCGCAACCGCTCCATCGACCGCCTGCGCGGCTTGAAACGCCGTCCCCAGGCCGCTGCCATTGAGCTGGAGGAAAACGACGGCGCGTTCGCCGAACCCGAGACCGCCACGGAGAAGCTGATCCTGAGCGAATCCTCGGCGGTCTTGCGCTCCGCCCTCCGCCGTCTGCCCGCCGACCAGCGCGAGGCCATCGAGCTGGCCTTCTTCCGGGGACTGACCCACGTGGAGATCGCCGAGAAGACCGGAGCGCCGCTGGGCACGGTCAAGGCGCGCATCCGTCGCGGCATGTTGGAGCTGCGCGACGCGTTGGAAGGACTGCTATGAACTGCGACGACCTGCAACAGATGACGGCCCTGAAGGCGCTCGGAGCGCTGACCGGGGACGATCTCGGGGCGTTGAACGCGCGCTTGGCCGAAGACGAGGGCGCGCGGCGCGAGCTGGCGCGGTTCCTCGACGTGGCGGCGGAATTGGCGGCGGTGGTTCCGCGTCGGCAGCCCCCGGCCGCTTTGCGGGCGAAAATCCTCGAACAGATCCGCCGGACGCCCCAGCTCAAGCCCGAGGGAAGCTCCGTCTTGCCCCCGTTCCATTTCGTGGACCGCGACGCGCCGTGGATGCCGACGCCGATTCCCGGCGTGCGGCTCAAGGTGCTGTCCGCCTCGCCCTCGGCCGAATACGCCATGCTCCTGGCCGAACTCGCGCCCGGCACGGTCTATCCCGAGCACGAACACGAAGGCGTGGAGGAAACCTACGTGCTGACCGGCGACCTGACCTGCCAGGGCCGGGTGCTGAAGCCGGGCGACTATTTCCACGCCGAGCCCGGCACGCACCACGAGCCGCTGACCTCGCAGGAAGGATGCACCGCGATCTTCGTCGTGCCGCGCAAAGCCTTCCTCGAATTCGCCGCGCAACGGTAACGGCGAGGTCCTGCCGGAGCAGCAGAGTTCCGGGCACAAGACGTTCAGGCAATCGCCTGCATCACCTTGGCCGCCGCCTGCACGGTGGCTTCGATATCGGCCTCGGAGTGGGCGGCGGAGATGAACCCGGCTTCGAACTGGGACGGCGCGAGATACACGCCGGCGTCGAGCATCCCGTGGAAATACTTCGCGAAGCGCTGGCGGTCGGACTTCATCGCATCGGCCAGGTTGTGGACCGGGGCGTCGGTGAAGTAGCCGCAGAACATGGAGCCGACGCGCTTGAAGGTGACGGGCAATCCGGCCGACTTGGCGGCGGCCTTCATCCCGGCTTCGAGCTGGGCACCGCGTTGTTCGAGGATCGTGTAGTAGTTGCCGTTCTCGAGTTCCTTCAACGCCGCCAAGCCGGCGGCCATCGCCAGCGGATTTCCGCTCAGCGTGCCCGCCTGATAGACGGGTCCAAGCGGCGCGAGATGGTCCATGATGTCGGCCCGGCCGCCGAACGCGCCGACGGGCAGCCCGCCGCCGATGATCTTGCCGAAACAGCTCAGGTCGGGCTTCAGGCCGAAGAGTTCCTGCGCTCCGCCGGGCGCGAGGCGAAAGCCGGTCATGACTTCGTCGAAGACGAAGACGGCGCCGCTTTCCCGGCAGAGCTTGGCCAGCAGTTCGTAGTAGCCGGGCTTGGGCAGGTAGAGCCCGGCGTTGCCGGGGACGCCTTCCACGATGACGCAGGCAATCTCGCGGCCGCGCGCGGCGAAGACGGCTTGGATCGCCTCCTCGTCGTTGTAGGGCAGGACGAGCGTGTGTTTGGCGAGATCGGCCGGAACGCCGGCGCTGTCGGGATGGCCGAAGGTCAAGGCACCAGAGCCGGCCTTCACGAGCAGCGAATCGGCGTGGCCGTGGTAGCAGCCGTCGAACTTGATGATAGTGTCGCGCTTCGTGAACCCGCGCGCGAGGCGGATCGCGGACATGCAGGCCTCGGTGCCGGAGCTGCAAAAGCGGACCTTCTCCACGCTGGGCA
>CBFGQE010000484.1:0-3022 GCA_965650815.1 uncultured bacterium | reverse complement strand
ACGGCGTTCTCGATGGCCTTGGCGGCGGCTTCCTGCTGGAAGCTGTAGCGGAGCATGAGCGCGGCGCTGAGGATCTGGGCGATGGGATTCGCCAGGTTCTTGCCGGCGATGTCGGGCGCGGTGCCGCCGGCGGGTTCGTAGAAGCCGAACGTCTTGCCGCCCTCGGTCGCGCCGAGGCTGGCGCTGGGCAACATGCCGAGGGAACCGGCGAGCGCGGCGGCTTCGTCGCTGAGGATGTCGCCGAACATGTTCTCGCAGAGCATCACGTCAAACTGGGTCGGCTTGAGCATCAACTGCATGGCCCCGTTGTCCACGAACATGTGTTCCAGCGTGACGTCGGGATACTGTTTGCCGATGCGGGTGACGGTTTCGCGCCAGAGGATGCCGTTCTCCAGCACGTTCGCCTTGTCGATGCTGGTGAGCTTTTTGCGGCGGAGCTGGGCCGCCTTGAAGGCGACGTGGGCGATGCGTTCGATCTCGGACGTGGTGTAAACCATCGTATCGATCGCTCGCTGCTGGCCGTTGCCAAGATCCTCGGTCTTCTTCGGTTGGCCGAAATACATGCCGCCGGTCAACTCGCGGACCACGAGGATGTCGAGGCCGTTGCCTTGGCGCTCGGGCGCGAGCGGGCAGGCGTGAGCCAGCGCCTTGGGCAATTGGACGGGCCGGAGATTGGCGAAGAGTCCGAATTCCTTGCGGATGCGGAGCAACGCGGCGCGCTCGGGGCGTTCTTCCTTGGGAATCGTCGGATCGCGGTCGGGCAGGCCGACGGAGCCGAAGAGAATGGCGTCGGACTGCTTGCAGAGCGCAAGGGTGGCGTCGGGCAGCGCCTTGCCGGCGGCGTCGATGCCGGCCCAGCCGACGGGCGCCTCGGTGATCTCGAACTTCAGGGAAAACTTCTTCTCGACGGCGCGGAGCACCTTGATGGCTTCGCGGGCGACTTCGGGGCCGATGCCGTCACCGGCCAGAGCGGCGATCTTGTAGGAACTCATGGGGGGCGGAGGCTAAAAACCGGGGGCAAGGGGCGCAAGCGCGGGATTGGCTTCGAACGGGACGCCGGTCCACAGAGGAAACCTCCCCGTTCCCCGCTGTAACTCCGGACGCTCCCCCGGAGTTATTGCAGGTGCCCATCGACGGAAAAACCGGCGCAAGTGTCGTCGGCTTCGTTGAGCGGCCTGCAACCAACTCAACTGATCCCATGCACTCATCCAACCTGTATTCCTTCGCCAAACTCGTGGCCTGCGCCGCCGTCTGCCTCGCCACGCTGCTCCCCGCGAGCGCCGCCGACGCCGCCAAGGTCGATCCGTCCGGCAAATGGACCTGGACGATGCCCGGCCGCAACGGCGGGCCCGATCGCACCACGACCCTCACGCTGAAGGTCGAAGGCGAGAAGGTTACCGGCAAGGTCGCCTCCCCCGGCCGCGAAGGCGCGGTCATGGAAACCGACATCGCCGACGGCAAGCTGGCCGGAGACACCCTCACCTTCACCGTGACCCGCGAATGGAACGGCAACAAATTCGTCTCCAAGTATAACGGCAAGGTCTCGGCCGACGCCATCAAGGGCAAGATCGAGTCCGAGCGCAACGGCGAGACCATGTCCCGCGACTGGGAAGCCAAGCGCGAAGCCGCCAAGAAGGACGAAGCGGCGAAGTAAACCGGTCCAAGCTTCCGCCAGTCCACCGAGCCGTTCCAAGAAGTGGAACGGCTTTTTATTTGTTTGCTTCGTGCCCGACTCCCCGTTCTGCCGACAGGCAGAAGTCATTTCGGCGAAACCCGACGGCCAGCGAGTCAGGACTTTCTTTGGCGCCCCGGCCCTGTAGAACCACGCCCGCCATGGACCTGAATTTCACCGTGCTCCAAAACTCGGAGCTCGTCGGCGGAGCGAACGCCGTCGCCGTATCCCTCGTGGGCATTCTCGCTTTGATCATTCACATCGCTTTCGCCTACGCGGTTTGGCGCGATGCAAAATTGATGAAACGGTCCTTTGGCCGAGGAACCTTCCTGGTCAACAGCCTCATCTGGGGCCTGACCACTCTGCTGGGCGGCGTCTTCGTCGCCGGACTCTATTGGGTAATCCATCATTCGAGCCTTCGCCGGGACACTCCTCCAGCACCCAGCAATCTTTGAGAAGGGTATGGACGTCGATCCGAAGCGGCGGAGCACGCTGCTTCACTTCTGTTTCAAGAAGCCCGCGCCCGAAATCTGGCGCGGGCTTTTTTCTTTTCAGCTCAATGGGCCGTTCAGGCTTTTGCTTGCGTGGCCGAGGATCAGCTTCCTACCTTCCCTCCGCTGCCAAGAGAGTTCAGAGCCCAGATGACGCCGCGTTCGCCAACCGAACCGCCCGCCGGCCCGAGCCGGATCGGCCTCGCGTCATCGTTTCCCGCCGACCACCCATGCAGATTGACGACGCCTTCGTGGATGCCCAAGCCCCCAACGCCGCCGCCATCAAGAACGCGCGCGCCGTGGTCCTGAAGAAAAAGCTGGTGGGGCTGTTTCGCTCGCCCGACGGCACGCTGCTCTTCGGCGACTGCAAGGGCAGCGGTGCGGAGAATTACCGTCCTTCCGCCGATTTCTCGGATCCCGCCAAGCCAGTCTTTCGCTGCACCTGCCCGAGCCACCAGTTTCCTTGCAAGCACTCGCTCGCGCTGCTTTACGCCCACGCCCAGGGTTCGACGTTTTCCGAGAAGGAAGTTCCCGCCGACATCACCGAGAAGCGCGCCAAGGTCCAGCGTCGCGTCGAGAAGAAGCAGGTCGAAGCCGCCAAGCCGCAGAAGGTCAACACCTCCGCCCTCAAGAAGAAGATCCAGGCGCAGTTGGAGGGATTGAACCTCCTCGAAGCGCTCGTCCACGACCTCGTCCGCGCCGGTCTCGGCACGCTCAACGCCAAGTCCGCCCGTCAGGTCGAGGAACGCGCCACCCAGCTCGGCAACGCCTACCTGCCCGGCGCGCAGAACGCGCTGCACGCCTTGACCGGCCTCTTTTACCGTTCCCGCATCAGCTCCGACGACGAACTGAAGGCGGC
>CBFGQE010000483.1:0-3049 GCA_965650815.1 uncultured bacterium | reverse complement strand
GGCGGTGATGTCCTGGAGCGCCTGGAGGAGCTGGTCGTTCGTGAACGGCTTGTGGAGGCGGCCCTTGAACCCGTAGTCGCGGTAGTTGGCCATGACCGGATCGTTCGAGTAGCCGGAGCAGACGATGATCGGGAGCTTGGGATCTTGCTCCAGCAGCAGGCGTGTGGTTTCCACCCCGCCGAGACCGTTGGGAATGGTCAGATCGAGAATGGCCAAGCGGAACGGATCGCCGCGCAGCGCCTCGGAAAAGAGCTTCAGCGCCTCATCGCCATCAGCGGCCGTGGTGGGACGGAACCCGGCACGTTCCAGCAGCAGGCTCAACAGTTCGCGGATGGTCGGTTCGTCGTCCATCACCAGCACGCGCAGGCTGGGCGGCGGCGGCGCGCCCGGTTCGCGCGGCGCGGGCGGTTCCAGCGACGTCACGGCCGGGAGGAACACGTCGAAACGCGAACCTCCGGGAGACGAGTCCACCTGGATGGTGCCGCCGTGACGGCGGACGATGGAATGGCAGATGGCGAGGCCTAGGCCGCGCCCGCTGCCCTTCGTCGAGAAATAGGGGTCGAAAACCTTGGAGACGATGTCCTGGGAAATGCCCGGGCCCATGTCGGTCACGGAGATCTGGACGTAGCGGCCGGGAGCGAGGCGCACGTTGCGGCCGGGCTTGATCTCCACGTTCTTCGCGAGAAGCACGACGCTGGTGTTCGGCGGGCTGGCTTCGCGCGCGTTGAGCAGGAGGTTCTCGACGACCTGGAGGATCTGCACCTCGTCCACGTCGGTCATCCACAGATCGTCGCCGATCACGAGATCGAGCAATCCGGCGGGAAGGCCGATGCGTTCGGGCTGCACGCCCAGGAGCGTCTGACGAAGATTGATGACCGCCTTGGCCGGTTCGCCGCCCTTGGCGAAGGTCAGCAACTGGCGGGCGAGGCGGCCGGCGCGCTGGGTGGCGTCGAGCGCCTTGCCGAAGAACCCGGCGAGCTTGCGGTCGTTCGGCACTTCGCCCTGCGCGAGGGAGATGTTGCCGATGATCGCGGTGAGGGCGTTGTTCAGCTCGTGCGCGATTCCGCCGGCGAGCAGGCCGATGGATTCGAGCTTGCTGGTGCGGAGGCGCTCTTCGAGCTGGCGCTTGCGCTGGGTGACGTCGCGGATGAAGACGAAGATGCGGGTGTCGGCTTCCTTGAGCTGCGTGGCGGTGATGTCCACGTCCACCCACTTGCCGTCCTTGTGGCGGTAGCGGGTTTCGAGATGGGCCGACGTGTGGTTCCCGAGCGTGGACAGAAGCCGCGCGACCTGCGGGTCGGGGTCCTCGATGACGGCGAGGTTCTTCCCGATCAGCTCCTCGCGGCCGTAGCCGATCAAGCCGGTGAAGGCCGGGTTCACGTCGAGGATCTCGCCGCCGGAATTCATCACGATGAAGCCGTCGGGCGCGGCGTCGATGATGCGGCGGTTGATGAGCTGGACCTCGCGGCGGCGGAGGATCTGGCGGACGTGTTCCTCGGCGACGGTCAGCCGGATGCGGAAAGCGGAGACGTCGAGCGGCTTCGAGACATAGTCGTTCGCGCCGGCGGCGAGCACTTGCCGGAGATCGGCCGCTCCGCTGCTGCCGGTGACGACGAGGATATAGACATCGTCGCCCCAGGGCTGGCTGCGAATCCACTGGCTGAAGCCCAGGCCGGACATGCCGGGGAGCTGGAGATCGAGGACGACGAGGTTGGGCACGTTGCCCGCGCACCAATGCTGCGCCTCCTCCGCCGCGCCGAAGGTCTGCACCTCCTCATACCGCTGCGAGAGGACGCGGCCCAAGATCAGCTTGGACGTGGCGTCGTCCTCGACGAGCAGGACGCGGAGTTGGCGGTTGGCGTGGGTCATCCTTCGATCCCCTTCGTCGGGGCGAGTTCTCGGGTCAGATGGTCGCGGACGCGCCTCAGTTCCTGGTCGAGGAGCTGGACGCGTTCCTGGACGGCACCCCATTCGGCACTGCTGGGCAGTTCCTCGATCTGTCGGCATACGGCGGCCACGCGGTCCGCGCCGAGGGTCGATCCGGCGGTGCGGAGCGCCTGGACCGTGGGGACGATGCGCTCATGGTTCCGGGCATTCAGGGCATCTTGCAGTTCCGCCGTGCGGCGGGAAGCCTCGTCTTGGAAGGAGCGGGCCAGTTCGGCGAAGAACAGCTCGAACTCCGCGCCTTCGCTGATCCTCAGCGCGTCGATGACGGCGGGGTTGATCGGCGCCTGCTCCGTCGGCGCGGCCGGCAACGGAGTTTCCGCCACGGGCACGGGCGCGGACAGGAGGTTGGCGCGCATCCACGCGGCGATGCCGTTGTAGGCGGTGCGGACCTTGACGATGAGCTCGGGCACGCCGTCCAGCGAACCGCCGACGGCGCGGTGCTCGATGTCGCGCAGCTCGGGCACGAAGCCGACGACGCCGATGGAGTTGCTCGCGCCGCAGGCGGAATGGGCGATGCGGCGGACATCGGTCGCGCGACCGGCCTCGGCGGCTTCCGCCAGCTCGGCGAATTGGCCGTCGGTCTGGTCCACATACATCTTCACCAGCTCCTCGATGATCGTCCGGTCGCCGTCGGTCATCTCGTTGAGGCGGTCCAGATCGAGCCCATGGGGCGGGCCGGAGGATTCGGGGGGAGCGGCTTCGGCGGTGGCCACGGGAGCGCCCGGGGTCGCCTGCCAGCCTTCGGCCAACGGCGGGCTCGGGGGCTCGGCGATGAGGCGGTCGATGGTGGCCTTCAGTTCGTCGGCCAGCACGGGCTTGCCGAGAAAGTCGTCCATGCCGGACTCGAAGCAGAGCTCGCGGTGCTTCTCGCTGACGTTGGCGGTGAGCGCGACGACGAGGGTGCGCCGCGCCTCGGGCGTGCGGGCGCGGGCGCTTTCGTTGGCGCGGATCTGGCGGGTGGCCTCGAAGCCGTCCATCACCGGCATCATGCAGTCCATCAGGACCACGTCCCACGGCTCGCGCTCGACGGCGAGCACGGCTTCCTGGCCGTTGTTGGCGGTCTGGACGAAGTAGCCGAGGCGCTCGAGCTGCTTCATGCCGA
>CBFGQE010000482.1:0-3083 GCA_965650815.1 uncultured bacterium | reverse complement strand
CATAGTGTCCATTGGTTATCAGTGCCTGCTGGAATTTTAGCACCGTATCATAGTAATACTGCCCGCATTTTTTGAAGCTGTAGTTTGCGGCGTAGACAATACGCATGGTTGATCTCCTTCAGTATGAGCGTTGAGTGAGAAGCTTCCAGTATCTTCCAAAAGTTGCTTCCAAGTTGGTGTTGAGTGTGTGAGCCGGAGGTATCGTTTTTCGCGAATCTTCGAACGGAACTGTTCCGTTCGAGCTCATCGATTTGTCTGTAAGAACGCTCGGGCCGTGAGTTTCGAAGATGAAGCATTCATCCCGTCGTGCATGTCGGCCACGATAACACTCGCTGCACGATTACGTGATGTGCAGACCAAGGTCAGAGCGTCGATGAAGTCCTTGAAGCCTGTTAGGCGTGTTGCAGTCCCAACGAGTTTTGGAACTTGTAGGGCATCCAGTTCAAAGCAAAGCCGCAGAGGAATGCGGCGAGGAAAAGGAAAGCTATTTTTTCCGGACCAAGGCATATCAAAGATGCCTCCGTTCTGAATCTGCCAGCGCGTTCAGTCGATGTTCCCAAGAATCGCAAAGCATGTGGTTCCTTAGAATTCGCTGACACTGATTGCATTTTCACGAGATTTCATGGTGCTGCAGTGAATGATCGATACCGCAGACGCTTTGGTTAGTGAGCATGTGGCTGTTGGCTGGGCATGTCGTGCCGCCCAACACGTGGCTACGGGCCGGAATGGCGTAGATTCGGGTTCCAGAAAAGGCGGCGCATCGCATGGCGAAATAGACGAATTTTGGGCTCGCAGCGAGTGATGCACGACAATCTCTGTCGCGCTCCAAGTGCGCGACCAGTTTGCCGCGATTGCTATTTCTGAAGCAGTTCGCCGTGCGTGGGGGCACGCAGGGCTCGGCTCCACTGAGCCATGTTCCACGTCGGCTTCGTGCAGCACGGTTAGCAGCCGCAGGTTGCGAAGCGATTGTGCCAAGGTGTATTTCATGTTGCCAGTTCGCGCAGAACGCGCGCGGGATTGCCGGCTACGACATGGCGAGGCGCGACATCGCGAAGCACCACGCTGCCCATTCCGACTAGGCTGGCTCCGCCGAGCCGAACGCCTCCGCGCACGCTGGCGTTGGCACCGAGGTAACAGGATTCCTCCATAACTACGCCACCGGATAGGCACCCGCCGGAGGCGACACAGCCGAAGTCGCCGACTTGGCAGTCATGGCTGATGATCGCGCCCTGCAACACGATGACGTGGGCGCCTATCATCGCACGGGCGCCGACCATCGCTCCGGCCAAAAGCACCGAGCCCGGGCCGATCTTGGCGAAACGGGAGACGGACGCCTGCGGGTGAATGATCGTCTCGAAACGCTCCCACGGGACGCCCGTGGTCCGGAGGATGGCGGGTTTGCGCCAGAAGTTGTTGAGCGAACCCACGCCGTTCACGAAGACACAGTCGGTCAGACGCGCGGCATCGGCCAGCCGGCCCAGCACCGGAAGCCCCTGTTGACGGGTTCCTTGGAGCGCGGGGTTGTCGTCGAGGAATCCCGCGCAGTCATAGACCGACCTTCCGGCCTTTTCGTTGATGGCCATCGCCGCGTCGAGGATGTCGAGGCAGTTGCCGCCGGTGCCGAGGATGACGAGCCGTTTCACGGAAGAGATCAGGACCGGAGAGCGCTTTTCAGGACGGAGACCACTCGGTCGATGTCGGCCTCGGTCAGCAGCGGATGCAGCGGCAGGGCGAGGCCGCAGGTGGCGAGGCGGGTTGAGACCGGGCAGAGGTCTTCTGGAGCCAGGAATCGTTCGCCCCAGACCAGACCGGTATGGCCGGCCACGGATCCCGGCCCGGTCTCGATGCCCTGGGCTTTGCAGTGGGCCTGAACGCGGGCGCGTTTCTCGGGCGACGACAGCACGACCATGAAGGTCTGCCAGGTGTGTTCGGGATCGTTCGACGGCAACGCCACTCCGGGCACGCCTGCCAGGGCTTCAAAATAGCGCGCGGCCAGCCGCCGTTTGATCTCCAAGATGCCGGCGAAGCGATCCATCTGCGCGCGACCGACGGCGGCTTGGAACTCCGTCAGCCGGTAGTTGAACCCCGCGCTGGTGAATTCGCGCTGGCCATCGCGCATTTCTTGTCCGTGGTTGCGGAGGGCGCGCAGCGCGTCGGCCACGGCTGCATCCTTCGTGAGGACGACTCCACCTTCGCCCGTGCTGATGGATTTGCGGGGATGGAAACTGAAGACGGTGCTGCTGCCGAAGTGGCCCAGTGGCGTCCCTTGGTAGCGCGCGCCGAGGGCGCAGGCGGCGTCCTCCAGCACGAGCAAACCTTCGTCACGGGCTGTTTCGAGCAGTTCGGACATGGGGGCGGCGAGCCCGAACTCATGCACAGCGACGACGGCCTTCGGGCGGCCGATTTGCAGCTGGTTTACCCGCTCCAACCCTTGGCGCAGTGTAGCGGCGGTGAGGTTGTAGGTGGCCGGGTCCACGTCGATGAAGAACGGGACTGCGCCGACTTGCGCGGCCATGTTCGCGGCCGAGGGCCAGGCGAAGCTGGGGATGAGCACCACATCGCCCGGACCGACGCAGTGGGCGAGATACATGAGGTGGAGACCGGCGGTGGCGGAAGAGACCGCGACACCGTGGGGCATGTCGTGCAGCGCGGCCACGGACTGTTCAAAGGCGGTGACCTCGGGGCCCTGCACGACCCAGCCGCTGTCCAGCACGCGCTTCAAAGCAGCGGCTTCCTCCTCGCCGAACCAGGGCTTCGCGAGGGTAATGGGGACTGCGGAGTTCATGCTTGGCGCATCCATTCGGCGGTGCGGAGAATGCCTTCGTCGAGGTCGATCTGGGCCTTGAAGCCGAGGTCCTCCTCGATCTTGTTCACGCTGGGAATGCGCAGACCGATGTCTGCGGAGAGCGAGGGTTTGAAGACGATCTTCGACTTGGACTGCAACACGCGGCAGACGGTCTGGGCGAGGCCAAGCACGGTGATTACGGCGCGGGCATTGCCGATGTTGTAGGACTGGCCGATGGCCTTCGGCGAGCTGAGGCAGCGCATGAGGCACTCGACGAAGTCGTCCACATAGCACCAGG
>CBFGQE010000481.1:0-3084 GCA_965650815.1 uncultured bacterium | reverse complement strand
GTCGAAGCCGCCATGTGCATGGCCGACGAACAGGAACGCACCAAGACCCTCCAGGCGGCCGAAGCCATCCTGCTCGATGATCTTCCCCTCATCCCGATCTACTACTACACCCGCGTCCACCTCGTTAGCCCGGACGTGAAGGGCTGGTATCCCAACCTCCTCGACCAGCACCCCTACAAGTTCGTCTATCTGGAGGCGACCCCGGCGGCCAAATAACCGGTCCTCCATCCGTTCCCGAGCCGAGCGCGCCTCCCGTGGTCGCGCTCGTTGCTTTTGGCCCTGGAGACGAAGCATCGGGAACGCCTGACTCAGTTCAGGTGAGGCAGCAGCGACTGCGTTGGCGGTCCCTCCCTCTCCCCGGAACGGGCGGTTGAGGCGCGGCGTCTTTCCGCGTGCGTTTCGCCGGGGCGGTTCCTAACGTCCGGCGCTCTGGAATGAAGATGGATCTCGTTGTTCAAGGTGTCGGTGCCGGCGCCGAATCGGCCGCCCGTTTGGCGGAGCTTTCCGCGGCCGGATCGATCGATCCGCTGGGGCCCGCCGCTTGGCGTTTAGCAAATCCCGCCCAGACCGATGGCGTCGCCACGGCGGCGGCTTCCGCGCTTTCGTGCGACGCCGCGTTCGTCCCGGAGGACCGCCGCCTGGCCGACTTCCGCCTGCTGGTGATGGACATGGACTCCACCCTCATCACCATCGAGTGCATCGACGAGATCGCCGACATGGTGGGAGTGAAGCCGCAGGTCGCCGCGATCACCGCCTCGGCCATGCGCGGGGAAATTCCCTTCGCGGAAAGCCTGCGCCGGCGGGTCGGCCTGCTCGAAGGCTTGGAGGAATCCGCCCTCCAGCGCGTGTATGACGAGCGCCTGCGGCTCTCGCCCGGAGCCGAGACGCTGTTGGCCGAGACCCGCAAAGCCGGGATCAAGAGCCTGCTGGTCTCCGGCGGCTTCACCTTCTTCACCGGCCGGTTGCAGGAACGGCTCGGGCTGGACTTCACCCTGGCCAACACGCTGGAGATCGTCGGCGGCAAGCTGACCGGCCGCGTGCTCGGCGACATCGTCGATGCCACGGCCAAGGCCGATAAGGTGAAGGCCGTCTGCTCCGAGCTGGGCATCGCCACAGGACAGACGATCGTCATCGGCGACGGCGCGAACGATCTGGAGATGATGGCCGTGGCCGGCGTGAGCGTCGCCTACCGCGCCAAGCCTGTGGTGCAGGCCAAGGCGACCCATGCGCTGAACTTCTCCGGCCTCGACGGTGTCCTGAACCTTTTCCGCTGATCCCGCCATGTCGTCCCGCAAAGCCACCGAACCCGCCGCCGAAGACTCCGCCGAGCCCGAGCTGTTGCCCGGCGCGGGGCTCGGCGGACGCACCCACGGCATCGTCGCCGTGAGCGTGGCCAACGTCCGCCGCGAGCCAAAGCACTTCGCCGAACTGCTGACCCAGTTGCTGCTGGGCACGACGGTGAAGCTCGTGCAGTTCAAGGGCGGTTGGTTCGAGGCGACGTCGCCGGACGGCATGACCGGCTGGATCGAGCAGAAGGAGCTGGCGGCGGTGGACGACGCGGCCTTCGCCGCCTGGACCTCCGCGCCGCAGATCATCGTCACCGCCTTCCACGACTTCCTCTGGGAACAGCCCGACCCCAAGTCGCTGCCCGTCTCGGACGTCGTCACCGGCGTGATCCTCAAGCGCGTCTCCAGCAGCGGCGGCTGGATCAAGACCGAGCTGCCCGACGGCCGCATCGGCCATCTCCAGCGGCACTCCGGCACGGAATACGCCACCTGGAAACGGACGCTGCGCGCCACTCCCGCCAACGTCGAACGCGTGGCCAAGTCGTTCCTCGGCCTGCCCTATCTTTGGGGCGGCACCTCGACGAAGGGCGTCGATTGCTCGGGCTTCACCCAGACGGTTTTCCGGCTGAACGGCATCGAGCTGCCGCGCGACGCCTGGCAACAGGCCGCCAGTGCCGGACGCCTCGTCGATCCCGGCGCGAACTTCAAGGACCTGCAAAAGGGAGACCTGATCTTCTTCACCGGCCGCAGCAGCCGCACGCGCGCCGAGGGCATCACGCACGTGGGCATCTATCTGGAGAACCGCCTCTTCATCCACTCCGCCGGCCGCGTGCAGTTCAACAGCTTCGACCCCGCCTCGCCGCTCTACGCCGAGGACCGGTTGAAGAGCTTCCACAGCGCGCGAAGGGTGCTGTGAGGTGAGACGTGCCATGCGCCCGGAATCCACCGCCGAAGAACCGGGCCGTGACGTCGCACGACGGAACGAATCGCTTCTCTCGTGGCGCGGCCTGCTCCAAGTGCTGGCGCTGCTGGGAGCCTTGGCGACGCTGCTCGGTTTCGCGGGGAACTTCGGCTGGCTCTTCGATTTGGCCGCGCACTTCCGGGTGCAATACCTCGTCGGCTTCGCGGTGCTCTTCGGGTTGGGCCTCCTCTTGAAACAACGCCGCCTCGCGTGGGCCTGCGCGGCGTTGGCCTTGGTCAACGCGGCCACACTGTGGCCCTTGGCGAGCGGCCCGACGGCGACGGTTTCGGCGAGCGCCGGTTCGTCGCGCTGGATGACCTTCAACGTCCACACCGCCAACACGAACAAGGCCGGGGTGTTGGCCGCGATCCGCGCGGCGGGTGCCGACGTGGTGGCGCTGCAGGAAGTGGACTCCGCGTGGATGCTGGCCCTGCGGGATCTGCGCACCGAATACCCCTACGCCGTGGCCGAGCCGCGCGAGGACAATTTCGGGATCTGCCTGTTGAGCCGTTGGCCGATTGCCGGATCGAACGTGTTCCACTGGGGCGCGGCCGAGGTGCCGAGCCTGGAAGTCCGGCTGCAAAGCCCGGCCGGAATCGTCACGGCCATCGCCACCCATCCCGTCCCGCCGGTGGGCCGGCGCGCGGCGGCGGCGCGGGACGAACAATTGTCGCTGTTGGCCCGGCGCGTGCGCGAACTGTCGGGACCGGTCGTGGTCTTGGGCGATTTGAACACCACGCCGTGGGGCGCGTCGTTCCGACGGCTGGTGGCGGATTCCGGCCTGCGCGATTCCGCACGCGGCCAAGGTTGGCAGCCGACGTGGCCGTCCTTCCAACC
>CBFGQE010000480.1:0-3085 GCA_965650815.1 uncultured bacterium | reverse complement strand
GGTTCCTCCACGGAGATCTGGCGCGTGAGGGTGCGGAAGTCGCCGTAGCGCACCTTCACCTGCACGGTGCGCGCGGTTAGGCGGCGGCGCTGGAGCTTGGCGGCGATGTCGTCGGCCTGTTCCTTCAGGCAGGCGCGGAGGGTGGGGCGGTCGTCGGTGTCGCGGAGGAAGGTGTTCTCGGCGCTGATGCTCTTGATGTCGTCGCCCAGGTCCAGCGGCCGGTCGTCGTCGCCGAAGGCGAAGCGCTTGAGCTGCGGCCCCCACGAGCCGACCACGGAGCGCAGGTCGCCGGGGTGGTCCTGGAGATCGCCCACGGTCTTCAGCCCCACGCGGCCCAACTGCTCGGCCGTAACCTGCCCGACGCCGTGCAGCGCGCCGACGGGCAAGGGGCGGAGGAACGCGACCTTCTCCGAATCGAGGATGAGCGTGAGTCCGTCGGGCTTCCGGAAATCGCTGGCGAGCTTGGCCAGGAGCTTGTTGGGCGCGACGCCGATGCTGGCGGTGAGGCGGCGTTCGGCGCGGATGGTTTCCTTGAGCCGACGCGCGAGATCCACGGCGCGGCGCAGGCTGTCGTCGAGATCCGCGCCTTGATGGGCGGCGGAAACGTCGAGGTAGGCTTCGTCCACCGAGACCTGTTGGATCAAACTGCCCGCCATTCGCTCGACCAACGTCATGATGGCGCGGGACTCTTCCTTGTAGGCCTCCATGCGCGGCCGGAGAAAGACGCCGCCGGGACAGAGCCGGCCGGCGGTGGCGCTGGGCATGGCGGAACGGACGCCGAACTTGCGCGCCTCGTAGCTGGCCGCGCAGACGACGCCGCGCTGGGTGGGCGGCGAGCCGACGATGACCGGCCGGCCCTTGAGCTTCGGATCGTCGCGCTGCTCCACCGACGCGTAGAACGCGTCCATGTCGAGATGGAGGATGACCCGGAACATCGGCGGGAAGATCGTTCCGGGAGAAGGCCGCCCGTGCAAGGGGCCGGGCAGGGTGTCTCAAGTCGGATTGCCATTGTCCGCTAACAGGGATGGTCCGAGCGGAAACCTGCTCCACCGGGCCTGCCGGGAATCATGGAACCGAACCGTCCGCGACCCTTGTCACGCGCCGAGCTGCTGCTGGCCTTCGGGCTGGCGGTCTTTGCTTTTCTCGGAGGCTTCTTCCACGTGTCCGACGCCGATGTCGGCTACCACATGCGGACCGCCGAGCACATCCTGGCGGGCCAGGGAATCCCCACGACGAACACCTTTTCCTACACCACGCCGGAAGAGCCCTGGCTGCTGCACCAATGGCTCGGAACCCTCGTCTTCCACGCGCCCTATCGGATGGCGGGGTTGACCGGATTGATCGCGTTCAAGGCGGCCGTGGCCGCGGCGATGCTCCTGCTGGTCTGGGCCACGGCGCGACGTCTTACTGGCGGAACCTCATGGTGGCCGTTCTGGGCCGTGACGCTGGGGCTGGTGATCGCCCGGGTGCGGTTCTTCGAGCGGTCCGACCTCTTCTCCGCCTTCTTCTGCGCGCTGCTGCTGTATCTCGACACGCGGCTGGATCGGAACCGCCGTTGGCAATGGATCGGCCTGCCGCTCGTGATGGCGGTGTGGGCGAATGTCCACGCGGGAGCGGTCTATGGCCTCGTGTTGTTGGTCGTCTGGGCCGGCGCGGAATGGGCCGGATGGATCGCGCAACGTCTGGGCTGGAAAGCCATCGCCGCGCCTGAACCCGCCCCGGTCGGCAAGCTGGACTGGGCCGTTCGGCCGCTCGGCATTCTGCTCTCCGTCGGCCTGGCCGTCGCCACGGTGCAGGCGGTCAATCCGAACGGGGCCCAGGTGCTCTGGTTCCCGATCTCCCAGTTCGGCGATCCGTTCTGGCAATCGGTCATCGTCGAATACTTCTCGCCGAAGTGGGACGGCAACCGGCTCTTCTACCTGACCCTCGGCGGCATCGCGCTCCTGCAGTTGCTGACCTGGCGACAAATCCCGCTGCGCTGGCTGCTGTCCACGGCGGCCTTCGGCTATCTCGCCTGCGGTTCGCAACGCTCGATCCTGTTCTTCGTCCTGTTGGCCGTGCCGCATCTCGCGCTGCTGCTGGAACGCGTGCTGCCGAGCGGCGGAGTCCGCTGGAGCGGCGTCCATCGGCTCGGCCTGCCGCTGGCCTGGGCGGCTTTGGTGGTCGGCGTCTTCGTGCGCGATCCGGTGCTGAAGTTCGGGCCGGGGCTGCATCCGGCGTTCTATCCGATGGGGCTCTACGAGTTCCTGGAATCGCGGGTGCCGGAGCAGCGGCTGTTCAACGACATGCGGTTCGGCGGGAGCATGCAGTGGTTCACCTACCCGAAGTTCAAGCCGTTCATCGACGGACGCGGCGACGCCTTCTCGGTCGCCTTTTGGCAAAAGGAATACCTGCCGATCCGCAACGCCGAAGCCGGCTGGAAGGAAGGATTGGCGCGGCACGGGGCAACGGGCGTGTTGCTCCCGTGTTCGATCGGGAACAAGGCGTCGAAGCTGGCGGAGGAGCTGCGCCGCACGACGAACTGGGCGCTGGTGGCCTTCGACGACCGCGCGATGCTTTTCCTGGAACGCACGGAGGCGAACGTCGGCGTCATTGCGGCGAACGAGTTCCGCCACTTCTGGCCGGCGGAACTGGCCTTCGGCGCGCTGGACCAAGCCGAGACGCGTCCCGCCGCCACGGCCGAGGCGCAGCGCTTGCTGGCCTTGGCTCCGGAGGGTGTCTTCGCCCGTTTGGCTGGGGCTCGGGCTGGCCTGGTCAACGGACGCTTTGAAGAAGCGGCCACGCTCTACGCGGCACTGGAGCGGGACGGGCACGATTCGGCCAACATCCTCCGCGACCACGCCTTCGCCCTGATGCGATCGGAGCGTTGGGCCGAGGCGGACCAGGTGCTCGGCCGCATGGTCCGCGAGAACAAGCTGCCCGGCTACGCCCGCTATCTCCAACACCGCGTGGCCCTGGACCGGAACGATCCGGCGGGCGCTCTCCGGCATCTCCGCGAGGCCGTCGCGCTCGAACCCGGCAACGCGGAATACCGGGAAGCCCTCTCCCGGCTCGAATCCGCCCCGGCCCAACCGTAGAAACGGGA
>CBFGQE010000479.1:0-3088 GCA_965650815.1 uncultured bacterium | reverse complement strand
GGCCCCATGACGAGATGCTTCGGGAAGACCCACGCCAAGCCGATGCGCGCGGTGGGATCGATCTGGAACTTCCAGAACGTGGTCAGGCACCAGCGCTTGAGCGGCCAGGGCAGCAGGACGACGAAGGCGGCGAGGAGGCGTTTCATCGGGCGGCGAGAATCCGGCGATAGACTTCGACGTGGCCGTCGATCATGCGCTCGGTGGTGAGTTTCGCGGCGTTGGCCAGACCGCGCGTGCGCAGGTCTTGGCGGACGGCGGGATCGAGAAGCTGGCGCAGGCTTTCCGCGAAGCCGGCTTCATCGGCGATGTCGTGGACGAAGGCCGCGCCCCCGGCGACTTCGGGGATGGACGTGCGGTCGCTGCACACCACGGGGCAACCGCAGACCTGGGCTTCCAACACCGGCCAACCGAAGCCCTCGGCCTTGCTCGGGAACAGCATGGCGTGGGCGACGGCGTAGAGCGCTTCGAGCACTTCGTTGGAGATGCTTTCCAGCTCGATCACCCGGTCCGCGATGCCGAGCTGGACGGCCAAGGCCTTCTGCGAGGCGGAGAGTTTCTTTCCGGCGAAGACGATGGGACCGGGGAAACAGTCGGCGAGCTTCTGGAAGATGCGGAGGCAACCATCGCGGTTCTTGCGCGGCAGGCTGGAGCCGACGTTGAGGATGAACGGCGTGTCGCGACGCAGCGGGAGAACGGCCAAGCGTGGCCAAGCCTCATTGGGAGACAATGCGCGGTATGGCGTGTTCTGGCCGAGATGGATGACGTCGAGCTGGCCGGTGTAATGCGGGGCCAGTTTCCGGAAGTCATTCGCCGTGGCGTGGGAGACGCAGACGACGTTCCTCGAAGAGGCCAAGCTGTTGAGAATCCATTTTTGCAGCAGCTTGCCGGTGGCGCTGGCTGGGCAATAGGCCTCGGGATCGCCGAAGGCGCCGCGCACGGCGAGCAGGTCGTGGCAGGTGACGAGATGGCGGCCGGCCGGGAGGGCGCGGACATACATCGCGTTCGAGTGGTCGCAGACGTGGAAGAGCGTGTCGGCCGGCGCGGACTTGGCGAGGCGACGCAGTTCGCGCGGGAAGAGAACGAACTTGTCCACGTAGGCCAGCCACTTGCCGAGGCCGCCCTGGACATTGCGGTTCGCCGCGACCTTGGCCGTGGGAACCACCGTGCGGGCGGGGATGGACCGGCGGTTCAGCTCGACGTCGAGACACTGCGCGAAGCGCGCCATGCTCTGCTGCCGGTCGGCCGGGTAGTTGCCGATGAGGACGACGTTCACTCGTCGGAAGGCTTCTTGGCGGGGCTATGGACGGCGAAGCGGCCGGGCTTGTAGGCCGGACGCGGAATGACCGGATCGGGCGTCGTCTCTGGAGGGACCGGGGCAGGGGGAGGCGGCGTTTCGCGGGGCTCAGGCACCGACGCCGCACGTGGGACGACGTTGAAGGGTGTCTTCCGGTCGGGGAGCGACGCGGCGGCCGTGGCCATCGGCTTCGCCTGCTTGGTCT
Organism: uncultured bacterium; assembly: GCA_965650815.1. GTDB lineage: Bacteria > Verrucomicrobiota > Verrucomicrobiia > Limisphaerales > CANJSG01 > CANJSG01. The sequence goes on along the minus strand of CBFGQE010000479.1, from coordinate 1,589 downwards.
TGGCGGCGGGCACCGCCTTGGCGGAGTCGAGCGCGGCGGTGACGGCGGAGGCCTTGTCGACGAAGATCGTTTCGTCCTTGGGGATGGAAAGAGCGGCGAGGCACAGGCCGGTGAAAAAGACCGTCGCGCCCATCGCGGTGGGCTGGCCGAACTGGCCAATGATCAGGCCGGGGCCGCCGGCGCCGAGCAGCACCAGGGGCAGCAGGTTGCCGGTGCGGGCCGCCTTGAGGCATTGGACCAGCAGCCAGACGCAGAGGACGACACGCATGCCCATGTAGGAAAGGCCGATGACCGGGCCGGATTCACCGACGCTGCGGGTCCATTCATCCTCCGAGATCAGGAAGTTGCCCCGGGAACCGGTCAAAGCCGCGCCGCCGTTGGTTCCGAGGCCCAGGCCTTCGCCGAGCAGATCGGTCTTGAGGACCGACTGGAAGGCTTTGGCGATGGGGCTGAGAGCGCGTTCGGCCACGCCGACCAAGCCGCCTTCGCGGTCCGTCGCGCGGGTCGCGCGATCCGCGGTGGTGGCCCGCCCGGCCTGGAAGACGTTCAGTCCAGCCACGGCCACGAAGGCGACGAGGCCGAGGGCGAAGAGCTTGGCCAGGGCCTTGATCGCGCGGGGATAGGCCAGACAGCCGAGCAGGAAGCAGGCGGCCACGATGCAGCAACCGATCAGCAGCGAGCGGCTGCCGGAGACGGCGGCGGCCAGAAAGGTCGCGCCGAGCGACGGGACCAGGAGCCACCACCGGACCCAGTTGCGCAGGGTGAGTCCGCCGAGGATGAAGGCGGTGCAGAGCGAGAAATAGAAGATCGGGCCGCTGATGAAGCTGAACGTGCCGCCGGGACGCACGATGCCCTGGGCGGCCTCGATCATTCGGCCGCCGCCGGCCCCGAGGTTCCACCAGCTGTCGATGCCGGAGCGGTATTGTTTGGCCATCAGGATGGCCTGGGGAACGGCTCCGGCCAGGATGAACCAGGCCATCCACTTGAGGTCCTTGGCCCGCAGCACCCGGGCCATGACGAAGATGAGGGGCAGGTGGAGATAGTTGGCCCGCAGGCCGAAGGCGACCACGGCCGGCAGATCCGGGATGACCGCGAATCCGGCCATGGCGGAGAGGGCGGCCAGGAGGATCGTGCCGATGAAGAAGGCGTTGAACGGGAAGAAGCGTCCGATCATCGCGAGCGCGTAGATCATCAGCGCCACCGGATCGCGGATGACCAGCAGCACGTCCGACAGCGAGACGAGGAACCACTTCCGGAAGGAGCCCTCAACGACCCAGAGGATCAGATACAGCCAGACCAGGGCGCGGGTCGCGGTGACCAGGCCGGATTCGGGCACGGGCACGGCCCCGGCCGTGACGGGTGGGGCTGACACGGGCGGAGCCATGGGACGGCGGAGGCCTACAAGGGCGGAATTCATCGGTTCAGACGGGTTGCGGCCGGGCCAGGTGTTGCTGGATTCGGTCCGCGTAGCGGCTCCAGGTCAGTTCCATCGCCTTGGCCCGGGCGGCGTGCCCCATGTCGTGAAGCATCGACGCATGGTCGGCAAACCAATTGATGCGCTCGGCGATGGCGTCGGGCGAGGCGATGGG
>CBFGQE010000478.1:0-3109 GCA_965650815.1 uncultured bacterium | reverse complement strand
GGATGGTGCGGCCGGCTTCTGTGGCACGGTCGCGATCTTTTCCTTCAGATCTTCCAGATTGCGTCCGCTGGCGATGGGCTTGCGGCGATGGTCGAGGATTTCCACACGCGGCCGAAGATGGGCGGGCAGGGCTTCGCCGGACCATGCGCCCGCCGGAATCTCCAGCCCGTAGCGACGATGGATAAAGCGTCCCAGGTCTTCCTTCAGCGACGGACCGGTGGGGCTGAACTCGCGGGCGATCTCCGCCGCCTTGTCCTGGAGCGGCATCAGTTCGCGGCGCAGCGCCTTGGGCAGGGAACGCAACAGCTCCAGCGCTTGCTCGCTCCGCAGGCCGGGCACGGACCATTCCAACGTAGCCGGCGACATCGCGGCGGCGATCTCGGCCGGCAACTGGATGGTGACGCCGTCCCACTCCTCGCCCGGCGCGTAGGCGTAGGTCAGCGGCAACGCGACGTCGTGGACGCGGATGGCGTCGGGAAAGGCTTCGGCGTCGAAGTCCAGCTTCAGGTCGCCTGCTAGATCGGTCTCCGTGGCCTTGAGCGAATCTCCATGGCCGGGCTCGCGCAGCCAGCGGTTCAGCTCGTCGCGGGAAGCGACGACCGTTTCGCCGAACTTCGACGCGTAGAATGTCACCAGAGCTTCGTCGAGGTTGCCCAGGTCGTAGCGGCGGACGCGGGTCTGCCAGTTCTCGATCTTTTGGCGGACGGCGCGGTTGTGGACGAGGAAGGGGTAGGGTTGGTCGCCCCTCACCCCTTCCCTCTCCCCTTCGGATGGGGAGAGGGTGGCTGCCAGGCCGGATGAGGGGAGTTCCGCCTCGTCACCTCGTCGGCTACGGGGTGGAAATAGATCCCCCTCCACCAGTGCCGCACGGAGGAAAATTTTCGTCGCATCCGCCGGGTTCAGGTTCGCGTAGGCCACTTTGCGCCGGGCCACTTCCAGACCGTGCAGCGTGGAGATTTCTTCGACCAACACGCGGCCGGACGAGGCGCTCCAGTGCGGATTCTGGTGCGTGACCTTGCAGCAGTGAGGCGCGATCTGGGCGATCCACTGGGGATCGATCCCGGCCAGCGTCCGGGCGAAGAGCTGCGACGTCTCGACGATCTCGCCAGCGACGAGCCAAGCGGGCTGTTTGGTCTTCTCCTTCTCCGGCACCTCGTCGCGGTCGCGGTTCCGGCGGTCCGGCGCGTGTTTTTTCTTCGGTTCGCCGCGCTCGTAGAGACCGGAGCCGGGGAACACCGTGACCATGCGGTTGCCGGAAGCCTTGTAGGTGTTGCGCTCTTCGCGGCGGGCCACGTGGCCGATCAACCCGGCGAGGATGGAACGATGGATGGCGCGGTAGAGATCGTCTTCGGTGAGCCGACGGCGACGCGGCTGGCCGACTCCCTCGCCCCCATCGGGGGAGAGGGTTGGGGTGAGGGGGCGGGCGTCATTCCCGGAAGTGGCATCACCCCTCACCCTGGCCCTCTCCCCTTCAAGGGGAGAGGGAATAGGAGCGCGACTGCCGGGCAGGGACGCCCGGCCAACGGTGTCTTCCAGCGCCCCTTCGAGCTGCGAATGCAGGTCCTGCCACTCGCGCATCCGCAGGTAGGAGAGGAAGTGTTTCTTGCAGAACTTCCGCCGCGCGCCCTGGGTGCGGAGCGCCTCCCATTCCTCGTGCACGGCGTTCCAAATGTTGAGCAGTCCGAGGAAGTCCGACGACTCGTCCGCGAAGCGTTTGTGCGCCGCGTTGGCCGCGTCTTTCTGGTCCATCGGACGTTCGCGTGGGTCCTGGATGCTCAGGCCGGACGCGATGATCAGCAGCTCCTGGGTCGCGCCTTCTTCCTGCGCCTGGAGCAGCATTCGGCCCAGCGTCGGATCGATGGGCAACCGCGCCAGATCTCGGCCGAGCTGGGTCAGCTCGCGTTCGCCGTCCAGCGCGCCCAACTCCTGGAGCAGGGCGTAGCCGCTGGCGATGGCGGCGGGCGTCGGCGGCTGGACGAACGGGAAGGTCTCGATGTCGCCGAAGCGGAACGCCTTCATCCGCAGGATCACCTCGGCGAGGTTCGACCGCTGGATCTCCGGCTGGGTGAAGGCGGGCCGGGCCTTGAAATCGTCTTCGCCGTAGAGGCGGATGCAGACGCCGTCCTCCACGCGGCCGGCGCGGCCCTTGCGCTGATTGGCGCTGCTCTGGGACACGGGCTCGATGGGCAACCGCCGCGTCCGGGTGCGCGGGCTATAGCGGCTGAGGCGGGAAAGACCGGCGTCCACCACGTAGCGGATGCCGGGAATGGTGAGGGAGGTCTCGGCGATGTTCGTCGCGATGACGATCTTGCGCCGGTGGCTCGGCGCGAAGACGCGTTGCTGGTCGCCCGCGCTGAGGCGGCCGAAGAGCGGCACGATCTCGGCATCGCCCGCGAACCGGCCTGCCAGCTGGTCGGCGCATTCGCGGATGTCGCGTTCGCCGGGCAGGAAGACGAGCACGTCGCCGCCGGAAGTCTGGTAGAGCAGCGTCTCGGTGGCGGAGACGCAGGCGTCCACGTAGGTCAGGTCACCGCCGGCCGAGCGGAGACGCGAGCGGATGGAGGCGCCGAGGCGGACCCCCTCGCCCCCATCGGGGGAGAGGGCCGGGGTGAGGGGGGTGCTTAATGAATCAGACGCCCCCGACAAGTCGGTCGCCTCCGACCCCTCACCCTGACCCTCTCCCCTCCGAGGGGCGAGGGGATGAGCCGAGGTCAGAAGTTCGAGATCGGCGCTTTCCTCCTCCGAATCCGGTTCGTGCTCGAACGGTGCGTAGACCACGTCCACCGGGAACATCCGGCCGGACACCTCGATGATTGGGGCGTCGTTGAAGTGTTTGGAGAAGGCCTGGAGATCAATGGTGGCCGAGGTGACGATCAGCTTCAGGTCCGCCCGTTCCGCCAGCAGGTTCTTCAGGTGGCCCAGCAGGAAATCGATGTTCAACGACCGCTCGTGCGCCTCGTCTATGATGATGGCGTTGTATTCCGAAAGTTGCCGGTCGCCCTGCGCCTCGGCCAGCAGGATGCCGTCGGTCATCAGCTTGATGTAGGTGTCGGCGCTGGACCGGTCGTCGAACCGGATCTTGCAGCCCACCTCGCGGCCCCAGCCGACG
>CBFGQE010000477.1:0-3110 GCA_965650815.1 uncultured bacterium | reverse complement strand
TGCCGACGGTCATCAGCGGAAAGGCGGCGAACGCGTTGCCCATGACGATGGTGAACAGCGCCATGCCCAGACAGTAGGCCAGGACGGGAAAAAGCTTCTGGCCGGTCGGCAACGCCGTTTCCGCCGCGCGCGTGACCACTTGGCCCACGCCGGCCTCGGTGAAGATCCCGCCGAGCACCGCGAGCAGTTGCGGCAAGAGCAGCGCCCAGCCGAGATCCTGGAGAATGCGCCCGCCTTCCTGGAACGGTGTCCGGAACCGGGCCCGGGTGATCCACAGCGCCAAGGCCAACGACGCCAAGCAGGCCAAGCCCAGCCCGATCTGGTTCCCGTGCCGTTCCAGCACCAGCCGAGTCTCGCCCCAAACGATCTTCGGCAAGAGCCATCCGCCCACTGCGGCCAGCAACGCCAGCGAAGCGGCAGGCCAAAGAACGGCGTTGGGGCCGAGCCGGGCTTGCTCCATTCCTCGTCCTTCTCCTCCTCTTCGTCCTCGTCCGTTTTCTTCATCAGTAGACGAAGACGAAGAGGAGGAGGAAGACGAGGAAGGTTTGCCGACCTGACCCGCCACCACCAATCCCACCATCGCCAACACCGCGGCTCCGATCACCTCCGCCCAAACCTGATCGCCCGCCACAAAGATGAATGCCAGCAGTCCCCAAAACACCGCCGAGCCCCAGCGCTTAGGATGCGTCCGATCCCGGCCAACCTGGAGAGCCACCAACGCGAGAAACACGCCGGCCACGAGGTAGAAGTATTCCAGCTTGAGCAGCGTCACGGCGTCGGCCCTCCGTCGCTGGACTTCATGAGGTGGCGGTTCAACACCCGATACCGCCACCAGCCCAGCGCCAGCGCGGCTCCGGCGGTGGGCAGCCCCCACAAGCCGAGTTCGCGCAGCGACACATCTACCCCGGCCGCATGGAAGACTCCGCCCATCAGCAGCACCGGCCCCACCGCCACAAAGATGTCGTCGGCGAAGAAGTTGCCCCAGTTCTCCGCCGCCGCCGCGTGGGCCCGGATCTTCATCCGGTCGGCTTCGGACAACAGCCCGCGCCGCTCCGCCGCCGCTTCCGCCATCGGCGCGATCAGCGGCCGGACCATCGAGGTGTGTCCGCCGATGGCCAACCCGAACATGCTCGTGAGCTGCCGCATCAGTTGGTAGAGGAACAAAATTCCACCCGCCGAAGCACCGGCCACCTTGCCGATCAACGCACCCGCCCGCGTCTGCAAGCCGTGCCGCTCAAGCAAGCCGATCAACGGCAGGAGCAGCAGCACCGGCAGGGTCATGAAGCGGTTCTCCACGAAGAACCGCCCGATCAGCGCGAGCACGTCCAGCGGGGTCATCCCGGCCGCGAAGCCCGTGGCGAACGCCGCCGACACGACGACCACCAGCGGGTTCCACCGCAGCGCGAAACCGACGGTCACGACCACTACGCCGATGAGTTTGATCCAGTCCATGAGCTAGCAGGCGACTGCCTGCCGAAGCCTTCGCGCAAAGTCCACCGCGTGTTCTCCATCGCCGTGGAGGCAGATCGTATCGATCTTCAAGCGCACCTCGACACCGTCGCGAGAAAGCACGCGCCCTTCGCGCATCAGCCGCAGCGCCTGCGCGACGGCTTCGGCTTCGTCGGTGATGAGCGCGGCGGGATGCGTGCGGGGAGTCAACGATCCATCGGCTTCGTAGCGACGGTCGGCGAAGCCTTCCTGCATCACCGCCAAGCCAGCGCGCTCTCCGGCCTTCACCAGTTCGCTGCCGGCCAAACCGACCAAGCGCAACGCGGCATCGATTTCCCGCACCGCTGCGGCAATCGCCTCGGCGACCGGAGCCGAACGCGCCGCCAGATTGTAGAGCGCACCGTGGGGTTTCACGTGGACCAATGCCGCTCCCTGCTCCGCAGCGATGGCCCGCAGTCGCTCCACTTGCCGCCGCACCAAGGCACGGACCTCGTTCGGGGAAAGGTTCTGCTCCAAGCGGCCGAAGTTCTCCCGATCCTCGAATCCGGGATGCGCCCCAATGGTCACGCCCGCCGCCAGCGCCAGCCGGATCGTCTCGCGCATGGTGACGTCGTCGCCCGCATGACCACCGCAGGCGATGTTGGCCGAAGTGATCCACGGCATGAGCGCCGCATCCTGTCCGCAGCCCTCGCCGAGATCGCAGTTCAGATCGATGGATGCGCGGTTCAAAACACGCTGGGCACGCCTTCTTCCAAGATGCGCACTTTCTCGCTGACGCCGTTGACGGCGGCGAGGTCCTGGAGCCAGCGCGGCGGTTCGTCCATCTGCTCGAAGCTGAGCTTGAAGGTGCCGTAGTGCATTGGCACCAGCCAGCGCGCGCCGAGTTGCTGGAAGACCTTGATCGCCTCGTCCGGCCCCATGTGGACGGTGCGGAAGGAGTCGGGGAAATAGGCGCCGATGGGCAGCAGCGCGATCTCGGGCTTCATCCGCTGCCCGATCTCGGCGAAGCCGTCGTAGTAGGCGCTGTCCCCGGCGTGGTAGATGGAGCGGCCCTTGTGCTCCAGCACGAAGCCGCCGTAGCCGCGGTGGTCGTCGGTGAGGTTGCGCGCGCCCCAGTGCTTGGCCGGCACGAGCGTCACCTTCCAGTCGCCGTGCTGGAAGCTCTCCCACCACTCCAGCTCGATGATGCGGCCGAAGCCGAGGTCGCGCGCCAGGTCGCCCATGCCCCAGGGCATGACAGCGAGCTTGGGCGACGGGAGCTTGCGGAGCGTGGGCTTGTGGAAGTGGTCGAAGTGCGCGTGCGTGAGCAGCAGCAGGTCGATGGGCGGCAGGTCGTCGATCTTGATGCCGGCGTGCTTCAACCGCTTCAGGAGAAAGATCCAGTTGGCGAAGTTCGGATCGACGAGGGCGTTGAGGTCGGTGAACTGGATGAGGAACGAGGCGTGGCCGATCCAGGTGAGCGCGGCCTGGCCCTCCTTGAGCTTGGGGAACTCGGGCTTGTGGGTGCGGCCGGTGCGCTTGGTCAACCACGCCTTCCAGACCATCTCGTAGAAGAAGGTGCGGGGATTGAAGTGGTTGCTGGGCGTGAGGTCCTTGAACGAGCGCGGCAACCGGCGTTTGCGGCGGTAGGGCTCGTGGGGTTTGCCGGTCTCGCTCATCGT
>CBFGQE010000476.1:0-3111 GCA_965650815.1 uncultured bacterium | reverse complement strand
TGGAGCAGTTGCTCGCCGCCTGCGCCGAGCTGGACGCCTTCCGCCGCCAGGCCGAGAACCTCTACGAACGCGTTCGCGCGCTGTTCTTCCTGGCCGCGATTCATCGCTTTCATCTGCCCGCGAAGCTAGTGGCACAGGCGCCCCCGCCTGTGGCCAGTGAAACAGGCGCCCCCGCCTGTTCGGCTCCAGCCCTCATCCCGTTCCACGGTTTCGAGCAGCTCCTCCACCGCCGCTTCGAGGAAGCCATCGACACCTTCCTCGCCGACCAACAAACCCACGGCCCAAGCGACGGCCTCTGTTCCGCCTTGGCCGCCGCCTACCACCGATTGGCCTTCCAGACGCTCGCCGATCAGGTCCGTCGCAGCGTCCGCACCGTGCGCGGCAACCAATGGATGTTCCGCATGGGCCATCCGGCCGACCAGCCGCTCCGCATCCGGCCCGAACTCCTCCAGCGCTGCGCCGACGGCACTTTCCCGATCCTGCGCGAACAGACGCCCGTGCGCATGGACCTCACGCACTCGGCGTGGTCCGACATTTTCTTCCTCGGCATGGATTTCCCCGAGGGCGCCAAGGTCATCAACATCTCCGTCGATCTTGGCGTCCACGGCCGAGACGCCGCCCCGCGTCCGCCGGTCAACGCCTCGCTCCGCGTCATCGACGAACCCGTGCTGCGCCTGACTTCGGTGGACCTTGGTGCGACCGCCGACATCAGCGCGCTCGGCGACGTGTTCGACTTCGCGAAGGATTACCTGGGTCTGCTCAAGGCCGCGGTCATCGCCTCCGGCATCGTTCCGCCGGGCATTGAAGGTTCCGGCCAATCGCTCGGCGATTTGCTCGCCCAGATCGTCGGTCCCGGGCGCGGCTTGGAAATCGTCTCCAACGTCAACGACATCCCCAAGGGCTCGCGCCTCGCCGTCAGCACCAACCTGCTCGGCTCGCTCATCAGCGTGTGCATGAGGGCCACGGGGCAGACGACGGGTGACGTAGTAGGCCGGGCTGCCAGCCCGGCAAGTAGCGCAGGCTGCCAGCCTGCGGCGAACAACCCGCAAGCATCGAACGGGCAGGCTGCCCGTTCTACGGAGTCGGGCTCGCAGCCCGACCTACTCCGCGCTCTCACCGGCCCCTTGTCCGAACCCGACCGTCGTCTCGTCCTCGCCCGCGCATTGCTCGGTGAATGGCTTGGCGGCTCCGGTGGTGGTTGGCAGGACTCCGGCGGCGTCTGGCCCGGCATCAAGCTCATCACCGGCGTGCCGTCCGGCGACGGCGATCCCGAGTTCGGCATTTCGCGCGGCCGCCTCATGCCCGTGCATCACGTCTTCAGCCGCGACGAGATTCCCGAGTCCGCGCGCAAGGCGCTGATGGATTCCCTCGTCGTCGTTCACGGCGGCATGGCCCAGAACGTCGGCCCCATCCTCGAAATGGTGACGGAGAAATACCTGCTCCGCTCCAGCGCCGAATGGGCCGGACGCCAGGACGCGCTCAGCGTGTTGGACGAAGTGATCTCCGCCCTGAAGCGAGGCGACATCAAAGCGCTTGGCGCGGCCACAACCCGCAACTTCCGCCAACCGCTCCAAGCCATCATCCCTTGGGCCTCGAACTACTTCACCGAACAGCTCATCGCCAAATGCGAGGCGGAGTTCGGCGGCGACTTCTGGGGCTTCTGGATGCTCGGCGGCATGTCCGGCGGCGGCATGGGTTTCATCTTCGCGCCGCATCGCAAACTGGAAGCCCAGGCGCGTCTCCAGCAGATCATGCTCGAGACCAAGCGGGACTTGTCTGCCTCGCTGCCCTTCGCGATGGACCCCGTGGTCTTCGACTACGCCATCAACGAAAATGGCACCTTCGCCACACTATTGACCGACGACGATGCGCTCATGCCGAGCGGCTACTACGCGCTCGTCCTGCCCAAGCTCCTCCGCACCGACCGCTCCGAGTTGCCCGCCAGCCGCCGCACCGAACTCGACAAGTTCGCCACCGCCTGCCGCACCAAGCCCGAGCTGCGCGGCATGGTCCAAACGCTCTTCGACGCCCTCATGCCGCGCGGCAAGTCCGGCAAGACCGACGGTGCGTCGCTCCACGAACTGCTGGAGCAAAACGGCTTCGACCGCGCCCAGCACGAGCAAATCCGTTCCGACCTGAAGGAAGGCCGCATCGGTCTCGCCCAAAACCGGCTCCGGGCCGACACCCGCATCGAGGACGTGAAGGACGAGGACGTGGCGCGGTTGGACGGCGTAGTGGCACAGGCGCCCTCGCCTGTGGCCAGTAGAACAGGCGCCCCCGCCTGTTCACCCGAAGTCTCGTTGTTCACCCCCTTCGACAAAGACCGCCCCGCCTCCATCACCCAACGCAACCTCCCGCACTGGCGACAGGATGGTTGCACCTACTTCGTCACCTTCCGCCTGGCCGACGCTCTGCCCAAGGACGTGCTGGAACGCTGGCGCACCGAGAAGGCCGAGTATTTGAAGCGCCTTCCCCAGCCCGTTTCCGAAGCCGCCTTGGAAGAAGCCACCGCGCTCTTCACCGCCAAGTTCGAGGAAGAATCCGACCGTGGATTCGGCTCCTGCCTCCTGCGCAAGACCGACGCCGCGGACGAAATCGAACGCTGCCTCCGCCACTTCGACGGCCAACGCTACGCATTGGGCGGCTACGTCATCATGCCCAACCATGTGCACGTGTTGGTCAGGCCGCTGGGCGAACATGCCCTCAGCGAGATCACCCAAGGCTGGAAATCGGTCAGTGCACATACGTTCAAGAAGCTGGGCCTGAGCGACGGCGTGGTTTGGCAGGACGAATCCTTCGACCACATCGTCCGCGACGGGCAGCAGTTGGAACGCTTCGGCCGCTACATTGCGGAGAATCCGGTGAAGGCGCGGCTGAAGGACTCGGAATTCCGGCTCGGTTGCGGGACCGGAGGCCGGCAGGCGGGGGCGCCTGCCGCACGGGCCACAGGCGGGGGCGCCTGTGCCACTGCTGCCCTCGGCGAAGCCGCCCTGCGCAACGGCGAACTCGCCGTCGTCACCCTCGCCGCCGGCGCGGGCTCGCGCTGGACGGGCGGTGCCGGCACCTGCAAGGCGCTCCATCCCTACGCCAAGCTCGGCGGACGCCACCGCA
>CBFGQE010000475.1:0-3113 GCA_965650815.1 uncultured bacterium | reverse complement strand
ATGCGCCAAGTCCCCTTCATCATGCCGCAGCTCGGCGAATCCATCGCCGAGGCCACCATTCTCCGCTTCCTCGTCGCGGCCGGAGCCCAGGTGAACGCGGGCGACGACGTCATCGAGGTCGAGACCAGCAAGGCCACCATGACCGTCACCGCCCCCGCCAGCGGCAAGGTCGTGCAATGGACCGCCGCCCAGGACCAGAGCTACGCCGTCGGCGCCAAGCTCGGCCTGCTGGAGGTCTCCAAGGAAGAAGCCGCCAAGCTCGGCCTCGACGACGCCCCGGAAGCCTGCCCGCCCACCACCATCGCCAAGGGCAGCACCGAATCCGTCGCCGAAGCCCGCGTCGAACCCACCGTGCGCGGCCTCCCCGTCCCCGCCAACGCCACCGGCGCCGCCTACATGTCCCCCCGCATGAAGGCCCGCATCCACGAGCTGGGCCTCCACGCCGCCGACCTTTCCGGCGTGGCCGGCAGCGGCTCCGGCGGACGCGTCACCATCCAGGACTTCGAGCAGTTCCTTTCCGCCCTCGACCAGCACCGGCTGACCAAGGCCTCCACCATGCGCGTGGCCGTGGCCGACGCCATGCGCCGCAGCTGGACCCGCCCGCTGGCCACCGTCGGCCTGCCCGTCGCGCTGGACCAACTGCTGGAACACCGCCGGTCCCAGAATCCCAAGCCCGGCCCCGCCCTCTATGCCCTGCGCGCCCTCGCCCTCGCCCTCGCCGAGAACAGCGCCCCGGCCGGTCGCCTGATCGGCAACAAGATCGTCCACCCGCCCGCCATCGACATCGGCTTCGCCGTCGAGGCCGAGGACGGCGTGCTCGTGCCGGTCATCCGCGGCGTGGACCGGAAGTCCTTGGCCGAGCTGACCCAGCGCTACAACGAACTCGTCGAGCTCGCCCGCCAACGCCGCCTCCCGCCCGACGCCACCGGCGGCTCCATCGCCACCGTGACGAACTTCGGCACCTTCGGCCTGACCTGGGCCACGCCCATCCCGCTGCCCGAACAAACCCTCGTGCTCGGCCTCGGGGCCGGTCGCAAGGCCCCGTTCTGGGACGAGGAGCGCAAAGCGTTCGTCCCCGTGACCGAGGCAAACCTGACCCTGAGCTTCGACCACCGCGTCCTCGACGGCGGCGGAGCCGGCCGCCTGCTCTCGCGCGTGAAGGAGCTGCTGGAACATCCGGGGAAGCTGTAGTCTTCACCTCTCCCGACAATGTCCCGCGTCCCCCCTTCACTTAAGCAGGACGGGATGCAGATCCTGTCGAGGGTCTTTTCGGTTTTGGCGATCGCTTCGGTGAGCGCGGGGCTCACCCTGTGGATCACCGTCCCTGGTCTCTTGGCCAAACAAGAGGAACACTTCGACTCGTTCTTGCGGACAGCGACCGGACTTTCCACAAACACCCTCAAGGAAGTTGAGCAGCTTCGGCGCAAGGTCGTGCTTTCCGCCGGGCTCTATCCAGGGTGGCCCCAGGCGGTGCTACCGTTCGCCATGGGCGCGGCACTGTTCGCGACCAGCCGGTATTTTCGGCAGCGAATGAACGGCGGCCAAGGATCCCCGAGCAATGCCGCCCGTCCCGACTAGACCGGCTGTATGGACGGCATCAGCCCACCCGAATCGACCACCGCCCACAGGTGGAACTCCAAGCACCTGGCCGCCGCCTTGGCGGTCGGGGTTTTAACCCAACTGCTGTTCCTTCCCTGCCTCTGCCAGATCGGCACGGCCAAGATCACCTTCGCCTTCGTCTTCGATGCCCTGGTGGTCGCCCGCTGGTGGGTAGCCAACCGGCGCCACGAAACCGGTCGGGGATGGATCGTCTACGCAATTCTCTGCTACACCTCGGCCGGATGGATCGAGGGGATCGCTTACCTGATTTGGGGCGAGACGTGAGCGTTTCGGCTTTCGGTTGGAAAAACGCCAAAGGCGTTCCGTCTGTAGCCCCAAGTTGGCGCGGAGCGACAACCTGGGGCTACGGGCCTCAAACGACAACCAACCCCAACGGGGTTGCGGCCTTGTTGCCGGGAGCACGTGAGGCACAACCTCGTTGAGGTTGATGGGAGTGTGGGTCCTCTGACCCAACGTAGCCGCTCCGCGGCAACGTTGGGCTAGAGGACACCGCCCCGTTGGGGCAGGCCGAACGGCGAGCCCACAACATCTTGCAGCATCCGGGCCGCCCCGGTTTTCTCCGTCGCCTGCGTCCGGCAGACCGGAGAGCTTTCCCGCAATGAAAACCCAGCTCATCAAACTGCTCGTGTTCTTGGCGCTGCTGGGCGCGTTCCACGCCTTTGGCGGGTTCGAGCGCCCGGTGGTTTCCGAGGAAGATTATCGCAGCTCGCGCGGGATGGCCCGGGCGTGGCTCGCAACGGTCCTTCTTTTAGTGTCCGGCTCGGTGCTGGCCGTGTGGGGCAACGCGATCGCGGAACGGGTGGACTGGGATCTGCCCGAAGGCGTCTATCCCGTCATTGGGGTGTTGCTGCTCGTCGCCGGGTTTGTCTGGATGGGGTTGGTTCGCGGTTCGGTTTCGTCCTGAAACGCGCCGCGCCCGCCACCGATGATCTCTCCCGAACTCCTTTCCGCCGTCGGGCTGCTGCTGTTGACGATGGACCCGCTGGGCAACGTCCCCAGCTTCGTCTCCATCCTCCAGAAGGTCGCGCCGGAGCGGCGACGGCCGGTGGTCGTGCGGGAGCTGCTCTGCGCGCTGGCGATCATGCTGGCCTTCGTCTTCGTCGGCCGGCAGCTCATGCAGCTCCTCGGCATCCGCCAGGAGGCGATCTCGATGGCCGGCGCGATGGTGCTCTTCCTCGTGGCCATCGAGATGATCCTGCCGGGCAGCGGCCGCAAGCCGACGGATGCGGAGGGCGAGGACAACGAGCCCTTCATCGTGCCCCTGGCCACGCCGCTGGTCGCGGGGCCGTCGGCCTTGGCCACGGTCATCCTGATCACGAGCAAGCCGGGCGGGCTGTGGACCGGGCTCTGGGCGGTGCTGATCGCCTGGGTGGTCAGCTTCGTCACGCTCGTCTCCGCCCCTGCCATCGTCCGCATCCTCAAGCAGCGCGGCGCGCGTGCGGTGGAGCGCCTGATGGGGATGCTGCTGGTGATGCTCTCGGTGCAGATGTTCC
>CBFGQE010000474.1:0-3121 GCA_965650815.1 uncultured bacterium | reverse complement strand
GACCCGCGAGCGCCAAGCGGCCGGAATCTCCGCGTGAATGGCCGCTTGTGGCACCCGCGTGCCCGCGAGGGTCAGCTTGAAGTCCACCCCCTCCGCGTGGAGTTGATCGAGCGCGCGGACGAGTTCGACCTTGCCCTTGCGTTCGTTCCACGAAGCGACCCAGAGGATGGAGAATTCGGTCGGCAACGCGCGTTTGGGCGGCGTGTAGAAGTGCGCCGGCATGATGTGCGCCATGACCGAGATGCGCTCGCGAGCGACGCCGAGACGGGTCGCGGCGAACTCCGCTTCGCCCCGGGTCAACGCGATGAAGTGGTCGGCCTTGCGCAGCGCGTGGCCCACGCTCCAGAGCGTGAACCAGCGCCAGTAGAGCGTGAACTGCCAGCTCTCCTTCGGAGAACGCTTCTCGCCCATCAACTGGTGCTCCAGCCCAGAGCTGCGGATGACGACCGGAATCGGGCTACCGTTGCGCCGTCCGCCAACGACCCAGCTGTCGCCGGTGCAGGCGTCGAGCAGGTCGGGCTTCCGGTCGCGGTGGATGCGGCGGGACACGCTGAAGGGAAAACGGAAGTGGTTCGAGACGGTGGAGCCGCGACGGGCGAGGTCGCTGTAGGTCCAGAAGTCCACCGTGAGTCCGCGCTGCCGCATCTCCTGGCCGATCTTCACCATGCTGCCGCAGGCCCCGGAGTCCGGGTCCATCAGGCCGTGATAGGTCATCAGGACGTTCATGCGCCGGGGCGGGGTTCCGACGCTGGGAGCGACGCTTCGGCCAACGCCTTCTTGGCGGCGCGTTGGATCTCGAACGGAACCACGGTGCATTCGAGCACGCTCCAGAGAAACCGCTTGGGCTTGGGCGGAAAGAGGCTCTGCTTCATCCGGCTGCGCTGGTTGCGACAGCAGGCGAGGATGCGCGAGACGAGCCCGCGCCGGAGCTCTTCGGGCCGGTGCTTCGCCAGATAGCGCGCATACATGTGCATCCGCACGGGAAGCGCGGCGAGGCGCTTGCGGATGCCGAACGCGCGGACGGGATGGCGCACGATGCAGCCGGGCACCCACACGACGGGCACGAGCTGCTTGAGGCGGACGTGCAAGTCCTGGTCCTCGTAGGCGGCGGTGAGGAACCGTTCGTCGAAGCCGCCGAGCTGCTCGAAGAGGGCGCGTTCCACCGCGATGTTCGCGGACCAGAAACGGTCGCCGTCCAGATTCGCCGGGCATTCCATGCCGTCGGGCGAAAGGTCGCCGAGCGGATGCACCGCGCCTTCCACGGCGCGCGCGCCCTGCTCGAAGGCCTGGAGGATCGTCTCCAGCCAGTTCGGATCGGGCAGGCAATCGTCGTCGGTGAAGGCGATCCAGGCGGCGCGGGCGTGGCGCGCGCCGTTGTTGCGGTTGGCGGCGGGACCGCGGCTGGGGCCCTGGACCCACTTCGCCCAAGGGTATTTCTCCGCCATGATGGCGGCCGTGGGAGAATCTTTGCCGTCGTCGGTGACGACGACGTGGTAGGCGTCGGCGGGCACGGTCTGCTTCCCCGGAGCCAAGCGGTCGAGGCACTGGACGACGAGGTCCGGCCGACGGCAGGTGGGGATGACGACGCTGAGGCGGAGAGGGTTCATCGAGCTAGCCGGTGAAGATGCGGCGGACGCCGGCGGCGCGCGATTCCGACAGGCGCGGAACGATCCAGCGATCGAGGGCGAAGTGCTGGAACTTCGCGAAGCCGATGGAAAGTCCGGCGATGGAGACGAAGTAGAGCGGGAAGCCCATCGACAGGCCGTTCAGGGAGATGCTTTGGAAGAGCTTGTTCCAGCGGAAGAGCTCGAACATCTCGATGAACAGGATGTGCCAGAGATAGATCCACATCGTCTGTTGGCCGAGCTTGGCCAGGACTTGGCCCGGAGTTCGGTCAGACAGCTTCGACCACTGCACGCAGGCCGAGATCAGGAATGAAGCGCCGATCGCGTAGGCCAGGTAGTAGAGCTGGGGCGGATACTTGAAGCCCTGTGTCTGGATGAACCGTCCTGGACCTGCACCGTAGTAGAAGGCTTGTCCGATGAAGATCGTCAGGAAGCCCAAGCCGAGCATGGCGTGAAGCCGCGCGGCGGGACGTGCCAGGATTCCGCCCAGCAAGGCCAGCAGCGTGTAGGGAATGGCGAAGAGGAAGACCTCGGAATAGAGGAGCGAGAGCGGTTTCGGCCAAGCCTTCACGTCGAGATGCCGGGCCAGTTCGTAGAGGCCGAACGCGGCCACACAAACGGCGACGGCCGCTGCGGATGGCAGCTTCAACAAACGTGGGCGCACCAGCGGCAGCAGCGCGCCGACCAACACGAAGACGCGGATGATCCAGACCGCGCCGATGCCCTGGAGCAGGAGATAGCTGGAGATGATCTGGTTCCGGAAATAGGGGAACTTCAGCTCGAAGACCTGCGAAGCGGCGAAGACCGCCAGAAAGACGACGGTCAGAAAAATCCAGACCGGCGCGACGAGGCGAAAGGTCCGGGTGAAGAGATAGTCCCAGTAGCTCCCTTTGGCCGAACGCGAGAGCGCGAACGACGCGCCCACCAGCATGGCCATGAGCGGCACGTCGAAGTTCCGGATCTGGAACAGGAGCGGCGGCGCACCGGTATGGGCGATCAGGATGGCCACGATGCCGAGACCGCGCAGCACGTCGAGACGAGCGTCGCGGTTGGGCGCGGGAGCCTTGGCGGCTGCGGACTGGAGGGTTTCAGGCAAAGGCGAGAATGCGTTCCTCGGGCACTTGGATGTCCACGAGATTGCCCGCGTCGTGGTGGCCGGCGCCGCCGAGGGTGTCGTCGCCGACGAGCGCGACGTATTCCTGGTCGAGCGCCTGGCAGAGCGGCAGGCAGAAGGTCGGCAGATAGGCGGGGCTGAAGAGCTCGATCAAGCGGGTGCCGGGATCGGAGAAGACCATGTTCGCGAGGCCGCCGCCGGTGGGCATGATGACGCGCTTCACGCGTTGGAAGAGCGCCGCCTGTTGCGCGACCGAGAGGTCTTCCAGATAGACGGCCACGTAGCCTTCGCGCCGGAGCCGTTCATGGATGCGGTCGCCATGGACCAGCCGACGGGCCCGGGCCCGGTCGCGGTTGACCACGATCTTGTCGGCATCGACCGG
>CBFGQE010000473.1:0-3125 GCA_965650815.1 uncultured bacterium | reverse complement strand
AAGGCGGGAGGAACTCTTCCTCCCGCCTTTCGCGCAAACTTCGGCCGCCGTCGCGGAGCGGCGTTGCCCGCAGGCAAAATCCGCTCGCGCTCCGGCGGCCAGCAATCGTTTCAACCGCCGCCCAGGCGCACCTGCGCAAAGGCCGCGTCGCCGAGGAACACCAGCCGTTCGGACAGATCGTTCAGCGCCAGCCGAGCGGTCTCGAAGCGTTCGGAGAGCCGATGGTAGAGATCGTCGAGGCTGTAGCGGCGGGCCAGGCGATGGTCGGCGGCCACGCGGAAATTGGTCCGGCCCAGTTCGCGATAGTAGCTGAGATCGGGGAAGCCACGGAGCTGCGCCCGTTGCCGGATGCGTTCGGGAAACATGCCGGAGAGGAAGAGCGACTGGTTCCCGATCTGCGCGCGGAGGAAGAACGCCGTCCGGTCGTCCACCGTCTGGAGCGCGCCCATCATCTCGAAGAAGTAGTCGAGCGACCCTTCGCGGCCCGGCAGGCGGCAGCGGGTGTTTTCCTGCACGCCGTATTCGGCCAGGAGGGAGCCGAGATAGTCGGCGATCTCGCGGTCGTCGATCCCGGCCTTGAGCAGCGCATGGCGGACGAGCGTGTAGAAGTAGAAGTGGCGCGAGACCTGGAGACAGCCGGAGTCCTCCAGCACTCCGCGCAGCACGGCTTCGTGGTCGAGCAGCAGATCGAGCGAGTCCGGGTCCTGGAGCAGGCTGGCGAGGCTGGCATCTTGGCCGCCGTGGCGGCTCAGCGACTTGAGGAGAAAGGCGACGTCTTCCGGGGTGAACTGGACGCGGCAGTTGGGCTGGATAACAGTCATGCGGCTGGAAACGGTGAAAAGGTTTCCGTCAGAGGTCTCCGGACAAATCCGGCACTACGACTGACCACGATGAACTTCATAGCACTTCAAGTTCCATGCGGCCAATCCGGCCGCACAGAGGTTTCATCGGCAGATTTCCGGAAAAGAGAAGCGCACACTGGGCAAAAGCCGACACCGCAATGGATTCCCCTTTGACCTCCCCGACGGGAACGGCCGACCTCATCCCCGCGCGCAACCGCCGCCAAGCGATGGATTGGAGCCTCGTGCTCGCCAGCCAAGGTCTCGACGGTTCGCTGCTGGAAACGGCCGAAGGTGGCTTCGCCCTCGCGGTTCCGTGGGAACAAAGCCCGGCGGCGCGCGCGGCCATCGCGAGCTTCCGCGCGGAGAACCGGCAATGGCGTTGGCAACGGCGCATCCCGTCCACGCCGCTCATCTTCCATTGGGGCAGCACCGGCTGGATCATGGTCCTGGCCGTGATGGCGGCGCTGTCGGCCCAGGTGCCGGGGCTGTATGGGGCGGGGCGGATGCAGCATTCCGGCTTGGCCAACGGCGAAGTCTGGCGACTGCTCACCGCCACCATGCTCCACGGCGACGGCGCGCATCTCGGCTCGAACCTGATGGCCGGTTATCTCTTCGTGGGCGTGGCGATGGGCCTGTGGGGCGCGGGCGTGGCGTTGTTCTCCGTGATGCTCGCCGGGATCGCGGGCAACGTGGCCGGTTGGTTCTTCTACGCCGATGGCTATACCGCCGTGGGCGCGTCCGGCATGGTCATGGGCGCGATCGGCCTGCTCTCTGCCGCGCCGGCTCCGCAAGCCCGCTTGTCCAACCTCACCTTTTCGCTGCTCATCCGCACCGTCACTCCGGCGCTGCTGCTCTTCGTGTTCTACGGGTTCTCGCCCAAGCCCGGCACCGACTGGACCGCGCACGCCGCCGGCTTCTTTGCGGGTGCGGCGCTCGGCTGGATCTGGCGTCCCTTCCGCAAGGCGACGGGCACGCCCGCCTGGCTGAACACGCTCCTGCTCTGGCTCACGCTCGGCGTGGCGGCGTTGGCGTGGTTCGCCGCATGGCGGCATCTGCCCCGGCCATGATTCCGAGGTTCCGTCCGTGACCAAGGCCGTCCGGCGGGAGGCCCTTGGAAGAACCGTGTGCAGACATGAAGGTGGTTTGTAGAAACACTTCGAGAGCGACAGGCGCACCCTCTCTCCGTTCTGCAAAAAGGGAGAGAGGGTGCGTTGATCCTCTGCAAAGCGGCTGGAATTCGCCTCTCACCCGCCTTCTTCTCCGGCTTCGTTCTCGGGGGCGAGGGGTTGTCCCGCCGCTTGTCGGCTTCCAGGCATGGTTTGAGCGACGCAGATGCAGGCCTGCCTCACGAGAGCTTTCTGCCGCGCATCACGCCTCCGGCGTCGCCGGCGCAGAGCCGAATCGGAGCTGGCCGAGGAGCACGCCGCCCAGGATCAGGGCCAGGGCCAGGGCAAAGGACGGGCTCAGTTTTTCCCCGATCAACAGCACGCCGCAGCCCATGGTGGTCAGCGGAATCAGGTTGCCCCAGAGCGCCACGCGGCTGACGGGCCAATGCGTGAGCGCCCAGTTCCAGCAGGCGTAGGCACCGACGCTGCCGGCCACGATGCTGTAGGCTTGGAGCCCGAGCGCGGCCGGGGTGATCGCGAAGGGGCCGCGCAGCGCCACTTCGATCGCCGCGGGCAGGAGCATGATCGCACCCGCCCGCCACACCGTGCCCGACGTCACTTGCAGACCGGAGAGCCCTTGGCTCATCCGGCGGCATTCGCGGTTGTAGGCGGTCCAGAGGATGCCCGCGATCAAGGCGAGCAGTTCCCCGAACCAATGGCCGCTCCCGGTCAACGCGGGCCAGAGCAGGACGCCTACGCCCACCAGCGTCAGTCCCGCCGCCGCGAAGCGCGGCAGCGAATGGCGGCGGATGCGCAGCCCTTCCTCCCACAGCAGCGCCCAGACAGGCGACGCCGCGAGGTGTAGCGCGAAGTGGGAGGCGGGAATGTAGAGCAGGCACCAGTTGCAGGCCGTGTTGTAGAGCGCGAGGACCACGCCGCCACGCACCCAGAGATCGCGCCGTTGTGCCGCCGTGGTTCCGTGGGCGGTCCGCAGCGCCGGTATCCAGCGCAGCAGACCGGCCAGCAGGAAGCCGCCGATGAGGAAGCGCGTCGCTCCCGTGAAGAGCGGCGGCCACTGCTGCACCAAGAGCTTGATGAAGACGTTGTTCCCGCCCCAGAGGACGATGGAGGTCAGCAGGGCGGCGACGACGCTGGTGCTGGAGACGGCGCGAGACAC
>CBFGQE010000472.1:0-3127 GCA_965650815.1 uncultured bacterium | reverse complement strand
GACACGCTCAAGCGCAAGGAGGACTACCGCCGCGTGCTCGGCGACTTCCGCACCGGCAAGATCGACATCCTGGTCGGCACCCAGATGATCGCGAAGGGGCTCCATTTCCCGAACGTCACGCTCGTCGGCATCATCCACGCCGATCTCGGCCTGCACGTGCCCGACTTCCGCGCGGGGGAACGGACCTTCCAATTGCTCACCCAGGTCGCCGGCCGCGCCGGCCGTGGAGACATCGAGGGTGAAGTCTGGGTCCAAGCGTTCACGCCCTTCCACCCCGCCATCCAATACGCCCGCCGCCACGACTTCCTCGGCTTCTACGATCAGGAGATCGAATTCCGGGAGCAGCTCCGTTACCCGCCGTTCGCGCGCGTTGCGTTGCTGACGTTCCGGGGGAGAAACGAAGAGAAGGTGGAGTTCACCGCGAAGCACTTCCGCAAGCTGCTCGATCCCTTGGCCGCTGAGTTTCCTGATCTCAAGCTCAACGGTCCCGCTCCCGCGCCCTTAGCCAAGGCCGAGACCTACCACCGTTTCCAGATCATGCTGCGCGCGGGACAGATGAGCCGCCTGAGCCGCCGCTTGAACGAAATCTCGCTGGCCAACGCCCTGCCCGAAGACATCCGTCTCGTCATCGACATCGACCCGATCAACCTGATGTGAAGCGTCGGCGACTGTTCATTCCCGGCTCAAAGGCTGGAAGGTTTCCAACCGCTTCAGCCGCCAGCCGAATTCCTGGTCCTTCGCCAAGCCCACCTTCAAGGCCTGCACGCCGAAATCCCGCTCGCCCGTCACCTGCACCTTGGCCGTCAGCACCGCGTCCGCCGTCTCCGCGCCAGAAGCGACCGGCGTGACGTCGATGTCGATGAACTCCACCGCAATCGACCGTCCGCCTTGCGGCGCGGCCACGGCGGCGGCCTGGATCTCGTCCCGTCCATTCAGTTCGATCCCCCGCCCTCCCTCGGGCGCGAAGCGGATCGTCACATCCGGAGTCAGGCAGCCGAGGATGCGGTTCACGCGGCTCAAGCGCGCGATGTTCCCCTCCCCGCCCTGCACGCTGGCCGCGTCGGCCAATTCCAGCAGCACCTTGCGGATCTGCGTCTCGTCGCTCGGGAACAACACCCGCCAGAGCCAAACGCCCGCCGCCACGATCAGGACCGCCAAAAGCCCCTGCACAATGCGTTTTACCATAGCGCCTTTCCGATGATCTTCCGCCGGGTGCCGCGCCCGAAATCGTGGTTCTCCTGGGGCATTCCCCGGTTGTCGCCGATCAGGTAGTATTCGTCCTCCTTCAGCTCCACCGGCTTGGTGTTCCAGCGCATCCGATGCACCAGATACGGTTCCTCCAATAGCTCGCCGTTGATGAAAACCCGCCCCCCGCGCAGCTGGATCGTCTCGCCCGGCAGGCCGATGACGCGCTTGAGCAGCATCGCGTGCTCGCCGGTGAAGCCATACGCCACCACATCGCCGCGCTGGGGCTCGGCCCACCAGTAGGCGGCTCGGTTGATGAGATTGAACGATCCGTTGTGGTAAGTGGGCTCCATGCTGATGCCGCTGACCCGCACCGGCTTCATCACCAGCGTGAAGAAGGCCACGAGGAGAATGCCCACCACCACCAGCACCACCGCCCGCACAACCGTCGCTCTCGGATTCCGGCCAAAAGCAACGACCTGCCACCAATGCCGGCGGACCGGTTCAGCGGGAAGGCTTTCGGAGGATTCCATTCGCGCGGACGCTAATGCAGCCCCCGCCCGGAGGAAAGGGCCGAAGAGCAACCAGAGTGCAGAAGGCCAAAGACCGAACTTACGGGCTTCACGTCTGGGAATCCTGTTGGTCCCTCGGCCTCGCGCTTTGGATTTGGTTTCGCCTTAATTCGCGGGAACCAACTTCCAAATCTGCCCGCCCTTGCCGGTCGGATTGCCTCGGTCGTGAGTCAGCACATACAACTCGCCATCCCGCGCCTCGCTCAAGGCCGTGATGTAGTTCCCCGGCTTGCCCGGCTCGCGGTCCGTCGGCAATTCCGCCAAGTCCCATTTCGCGCCCGAGGCCGGCCGTGTCGCGACCAGCAACCGGCCGTCGCCGATGCCTTGGTTCCGCGCCCAATCGCCGAAGACATAGCGTCCCACCAGGCCGGGGATCGCCTTGCCGCGATACACATGACCGCCGGTGATGCTGATCCCCTGCACCGCCGTCGATGGCTGGGCGCGATGCGGATAATCCACGATCGGATCGATCAGCGGCTCGCCCCGCGCACCCTTGGTCGCTCCGGTTTCCGGCACCGCGTTGGCCCGCTTCGGATCAAACGCCTGGAAGCCCTCGCGCAGGTTCCAGCCGTAGTTGCCGCCCTTCACCACGATGTCCACTTCCTCGAAGAGATTCTGCCCCACGTCCGCCAAGAACAGCTCGCGCTTCCCTTCGCGATCAAACGACAGGCCCCACGGATTGCGGAACCCATAGGCGAAGATCTCGGGCAAACCGTCCTTGCCGTCGGCGAAGGGATTGTCCGTCGGCACCGCGTAGGGCGAACCCTTGTCCACGTCGATCCGCAGCACCTTGCCGAGATGCGTCTTCAGGTTCTGGCCATTGCCCTCGGGCGGACGTTTGCCCACATCGTTCCCGCCGCCGCCGTCGCCCATGCCGATGTAGAGCAACCCGTCGGGCCCGAACGCCATCCGGCCGCCGTTGTGGTTGAAGAACGGCTGGTCGATGCGCAGCAGTACCTTCTCCGAGGCCACGTCCAGCTTTAGCGGCGAACCCTTGGGCAAAGTGAATTCCGAGATGGTGCTCGTGTGGTCCCAATCCGCCGGCGTCTCGGCCCGTTTCGGCGCGGAATAATAGACATACACCTTGCGGTTCGACTCGAACTTCGGATGCGGCACCACGTCCAGCAGCCCGCGTTCGTCGAAGCTCGGGTTCAGCTTCACCATCTTCGCGGTCAGATCCGCCACGGGCTCGACCAGCAGCTTGCCGTCGGCGCCCAGCGCGCGGATGTGGCCCGTCTGCTCCACCGTGAGCCGCACGCCCTCCGGCAATTCCACCAGCGCCATCGGCGAGACCAGCCCGTCCACCACCGGTTCTAGCCGGACCTTCGGCAGTTCCGCCGCTCCGGCGGGCACCATCCCGGCCAACAACG
>CBFGQE010000471.1:0-3136 GCA_965650815.1 uncultured bacterium | reverse complement strand
CGCCGATCTATTCTCTCGGATGAGGAAATGGTTCCATAATCCGCAGCGGGCCGCCGGGGCGGCATTGCTGACCTTCTCCTTGGCTGTTCTCTGGGTGAATGGCGGCGAAAGCTTCCGGCCGAAGACTGCGTTCGACGACGGGTTTCCGCTCACGGCGGCAACTCCGGCCAAAGGTGCGTCGTGGGAAACCACGGCCGACCGTTCCAAGATGGAGGACGAATTCGCGACTTTCGCGGAGGATCTCCCGAGTCAGCCGGCGCCCGTGGCCTTCGTGGTCACGGACACCTTGACGGTCGCGGCGGGCGGCTTCGCCATCGTTGGCCTGAGCCTGCTTCGCCGGAAACGGCCGGAGACGCGTTGATCTCAGCGGACCCGGCTCCGACTGGATCAGCCGCCGATCTGCGCCTTGTAGGCGGCGTCGGCCATGAGCGCGCCGACTTCGGCGGGGTTCGCCAGCTTGATCTTGTAGAACCAGCCGCCGGTGTAGGGCTCGGTGTTCACCAGTCCGGGATTGCCGGAAAGGGCCGGGTTCACTTCCAGCACTTCGCCGCTGACGGGCGAGTAGATGTCGCTGGCGGTCTTGACGGACTCGACGACGGCGCAGGCTTCGCCGGCTTTGACCGAGCGGCCGACGGCGGGCAATTCCACGAAGACGACATCGGTGAGCTCGTGCTGGGCGTGGTCGGTGATGCCGACCAGGGCGGTGTCACCGGACACCCGGACCCATTCGTGGGACTTCGCGTATTTCAGATCGGCGGGAACGTTGGTCATAGTGTTCTGGGCGTTGAGACTGACGAGGGAGCGCGACGGGGGTCAACGGACTTGTGCGGCGACGCGGCTCCCAAATTCGGGTGAAGGTTCAGGCCTTGCGGTAAAAGGGTTTCTTGATCACCTCGGCCGGGAAACGGCGGCCTCGGATCTCGATCTCGATGGCCGTGCCGGGTTCCGCCAGCGCGGTCGGCACGTAGCCCAAGCCAATGCCGCAACCGAGCGACGGGCTCTGGGTGCCGCTGACCACGGGGCCGACGACATTGCCGCCCACCACGATGGTGTAGCCGGGGCGCGGCGGCGGGGTGGCCCCGACCATCTTGAAGGCGATGCAACGCTTGGCGACGCCCTTGGCTTTTTGTTCCGCCAAAACGGAACGGCCAACGAAGTCGCCCTTGTCCAACGAGACGAAGAAACCGACGCCGGCCTCGATGGGCGTGGTGTTCTCGTCGAGCTCATGGCCGTAGAGCGGGAAGCAGGCTTCGGTGCGGAGCGTGTCGCGCGCGCCGAGGCCGCAGGGCCGCACGCCGCTCCCCTGCCCGATCGTCAACACGCGTTCCAACAGATCTGCGATGATCTCGGCCGGAGCGATCAGTTCGAAGCCGTCCTCGCCCGTGTAGCCGGTGCGGCCCACGTAGATGTGCCGTCCGTCCACGATCCATTCGCCCACTTGGTTCTTCTTCAGCTCGGTGACGAGCGTGGCGGCCGTTCCGGAAAGGGAAGGTCCGGGAATCACTTGGTCGATGAACTCCACGACTTTAGGCCCTTGCACCGCGATGGCGGCGAAGCGGTCGGATGCCTGGTCCAGCGTGACAGAAGCGGCGTCGGCGAACGCGCGGTGGCGGGCTTGAATCCAGGCCCAATCGTCGTCGATGCGCGAGGCGTTGATGATGAGCAGGTATTCGGCGGGGCCGATGCGATAGACGTAGAGATCGTCGATCACGCCGCCGGCCTCGTTGCACATGAGGGTGTATTGGCCGAGGCCGACGGTGAGCTTGCGCACGTCGTTCGTGAGCGTGGTGTTGAGGAACGCTTCCGCGCCCGCGCCGGAGACGAAGACCTCGCCCATGTGGGAGATGTCGAAGACGCCCGCCGCCTTGCGCACGCAGTGGTGCTCGTCGGAGATGGAGGTGTATTGCACCGGCATTTCCCAGCCGCCGAACTCGATCAGCTTGCCGCCGAGCCGCTGGTGGGACTCGAAGAGAGGGGTCCGTTTCAACATCGTCGGAGGATGTTCCGCAGCGTGCCCCGGCGATGCAAAACATCTTTGGCGGCTCCGGCCTTGTCGCACCGGAAAACACGCACGGACGCCCCGTCCGGCAACTCGCATCTCGACAACGCGATTCGCGCCCGGCTATTTCATCGGCCATGCGAATGACGTTGATGAAGACCGCGCCGGTGGCTTTGGCCGCCGTCTTTTTTGCGGGCTGCTCCTCCATCACGAACCTCACCCCGTCCCAGATGCCCCGGTCGGCCGACGGGTTCTATCCGGTCGAGGCCCAGTGGCGTTCCCGCGACCAGAGCCTCAAGACATCCACGCTCCAGGGACACGTGGTCGTGGGGGCCGAGAGCTACCCGATGAAGGCGACGCCCTTCGTGAAGGATCGCTGGGAGGCGTTCATTCCCATCGCCCCGGGCGAATCCATCGTCCACTACCGCTTCAAGTTCGACTTCGAGAACAAGCGCTTCCCGCAGCGGCAGAAGAACAGCCTGCTCTCCGACGAATACACGCTGAAGATCCTCGACGCGAAAAAGTAGCCGTCTGTGCCAACAAAACGGCCCGCGCTTCATCGAAGCGCGGGCCGTTTGCTTTTCGGGAAATGGGGCGCTGGAAACCTCAGCGCGTCGCCGTCCGACGCGTCCGCCAGGCGTGCCAAGCCACTCCGCCGGCCAGCACGGCACCGAAGGCGACCGTGGACGCCTCGGGCACCGGGGCCTCCTTGATGTCGAACGTGCCCTTGAACGGCTGGTAGTGGAGTTCGCCCGACTTGTGGAAGTAGTTTTCGGCCACAAGCTGGCCGACGATGTTTTGGGAGGCGTTCTTCACAAAGTCCGCTTCCGGCGCATAGATCGAGCCCAGCACGCTGTCCTTTGCGTTGTCGAAGGTGATCTTCCCCGTGGCGTTGTAGAAGTTGTAGAGGATGAACGAGGCGTCGGATTCGCCCAGCCCCGGCAGCTTCAATCCCCGGAACAGATAGTCGCCGGCACCGACGTCGATGTTGAAGACGATGGCGCTGTTCTCCGTGGGCTTGGTGGTGAACTTGAATTCCTCGATCGAGTTCAGCAGCGAACCCGAGAGGTTGATCACGTTCAATTCCCCCGCGTGCGGCGTGTAGGAGACCTTCTTGTCGCCCGGCAACGTGGTCAG
>CBFGQE010000470.1:0-3137 GCA_965650815.1 uncultured bacterium | reverse complement strand
C
Organism: uncultured bacterium; assembly: GCA_965650815.1. GTDB lineage: Bacteria > Verrucomicrobiota > Verrucomicrobiia > Limisphaerales > CANJSG01 > CANJSG01. Next base: position 3,136 of record CBFGQE010000470.1, on the reverse strand, counting down.
GCACGATCCAGGCGGCGGAAAGCCAGTGGGCGCGCTGCAAGTCCTTCGACACCTTCACCCCGGTCGGTCCCTACGTGGAAACGAAGATCGACCCGCATGACCTGAGCATCCAGCTCTTCCAGAACGGGCAGCTGCGCCAGAACGGCAACACCAGCCAGCTCCTCTTCAACTGCTTCGACATCGTCAGCTTCGTCTCCACGAACATGACGCTGCTCCCCGGCGACATCATCCTCACCGGCACGCCGAGCGGCATCGGTCCCATCGAATCCGGCGACCGTCTCGAAGTCCGCATCCAAGGCCTCGCGCCGTTGGTGAACACGGTTAAGTAGCCGACCGGTTCAAAGGAGTTCGGACGGTCACGCCCGCCAGCACGCTCCGATTCCCCATTGGCCACCGGCTCATCCGGTTTGGCCTTCATTCGTTGGCGCTGAGCATGGCCGTGCCTGTTTGGAGCTCCAGTTTCTTGGGACGCGGTCTCGCGGGCGTAACCGTCCGCGCTCCGTTCATTCTTCCGTGGCCAACGCGTCGCTGCGCACCACGCGCACCTGCACCGAGAGCCGCTGCTGCTGCGAGCCTTTGAAGATCCCCTTTAACGGCGGCACGTCGGCGTAGTCACGGCCGATGCCGATCTGCACGTGGCGTTCGCCTTCGCGCATGTCGTTCGTGGGATCGAAGCCGATCCACATCCCGTTCGGCGCATAGACTTCCAGCCAGGCATGGCTCGCGGCGGAACCGATGAGCACGGAATCGGAGCGGGAAGAGTCGGAGGGCGGGGGATCGCTTTCGATGTAGCCGCTGACGTAGCGCGCGGGGATTCCGGCGCAGCGGCAGAGCGCGATCATCAAATGCGTGAAATCCTGGCAGACGCCTTCGCCGGTCGCGAGGAACTGCGGGACGGTCGTGCTGACATCGGTCGAACCGGGACGGTAGCGGTAGCGGGAGAAGATGTGGTGGTTCAACCGGTCCAACGCCTCGCTGAAATTGGCCGAGGGCGGCAGGAGTTCCTGCGCCATGTTCCGGATCTGGCGGTCCAGCGGGATGAAATATGACGGGCGCAGGAAGTCGTGCAGCTCGCGGCGTTTCTCATGGTTCAACGCGTGGGCCTCGCTGATGCTGAGGTCGAGACCGGAGAGGGCGTCGTTCAGTCCGAAGGTGCGCACCTGGCAGATGGAGGTGACGCGCAGCTCGGAATGGCGGAAAGGCACGGCGATGGTTTCGACGATGTTCCCGTAGTAGTCCGTGTAGGTGTCCACCGAGACGGCGGGCTGGACGCTCGTGCCGTGGCGGGTGACGCGCTGCTTGAGGTTGTCGCGGGGCCGCAGGCGCAGCTCGCTGAACGCCTCGGTGGCCGGCGCCGAGTAGATGTATTCCGTCGTGTGTTCGATGAGGAACTGCATGGCCGGTCAGCGGAGGATGTTGAACGCCTGGTGGTGCAGGTAGTGGTCCGAGATGGTGACGGTGAGCTGCGAGATGCGTTCGCAGACGCGGTCGGCCAAGCGGACGAGGCGGCGGTCGGGTTCGTTGGGGCCGGTGGGAAAGAATTCCTCCAGTTCGGCGAACTCGATGTCGGCGGAAAGCTTGGCCGCCATGCGCAACGGAGCGGAGGCCGCTTCGGCCGCGCCGCCGGCGAGGACGGCGCGGAGGTTGTCCAGGATCTGGTCCATGCAGTAGTGGAGGCCGCGCGGCAGGTGTTTGTCCTGGAGGATGAGCGTGGCGACGTTCAGCAGGTTCGGCCGCGACTGGTAGAGGCTGCGGTAGCCGTATTGGCAGGCGAGCAGGCGCAACAAACAGTCGGCGATCTCCTCGGCCTGGAGTTCCGCACCGAAGCGTTTGGAGGTGCGCGGCTGCACGGCTTCGCGGCTGACCTGGACGGTGATCAAGGCGCGCTCCAAGTGCCCGCCCAAGCTCCAGAAATGCCAGCCGTCGTCCCGCAGCACGTGGCGTCCGGCCGCGCCGCTGAGGGCGTCGAACTGGACCAGGAGTTCCCCGGTCAAGACCTGGAGATCCACGATGGGCACCGAGCCGGGCGCGACGCCGCTATTGGCCGAGCGCACCACCTGGTGGACGCGGTCGATCACGCGCCAAAGCTCGGGCGGCACGCTGTCGCGGATGGCGAGCACGTTGTCGCGGCACGCCTCCACGCAGCTCGCCACGGAGGAGGGATTGGCGACGTTGAGCAGCAACGAGGTCAACGCGGGCCGGAGCTGCACGCCCCGGCGGCCGGGCTGGGCGGCGACGCGGTAGCCGGTGGTCCGCTCCAGCGTGGCGCGGAGGAACTCGTCGATGGGATTGGCCTGGCGGCCCTCGGTTTCCGATCCGATCTGGTCGATGACGCGCAGCAGGCGCGTGGTGTTCTCGGCGCGTTCCGCGTAGCGGCCGAGCCAGAGCAGGCTGTCGGCGATGCGGCTGCCGAGCCGGAGGCGGCGTTCCGGCGAATGGATGACGATGCCGCGCGGCGGGGGATCGGTCTCGTCGGCGCTGCGGAGAATCCAGGTGTCCTTCAGTCCGCCGCCGCGTCCGAGCGAAACGGTGCGGCTCTTGGCGTCGGCGGCGAAGCGCGTCAGGGCGCAGGGCAGCACGCGCGTCTTGCGTCCGGACAACGCGAAGACCCGCAGCCCGGCGTGGCGTTGTTCGATGCCCTGGCCCGTGAAGCACGGCAGGAGGTTGCGCGGCAGGATCGGCTCCGCCACGTAGTCGGCCGGGCTCGCCATCAGCCTTTGCCGAAGGTTCTCGCGTTCGATGACGGACAGTTCGTCCGCCAACCAACGCGGTTCTCCGGGCCGGGCGTGGACGGGGAAGAAACAGCACTTTTCCAGGTCGGAGAGCGCGGCCTCGCGTTCGTCCGGATCGCGCAGCGCGAAGCGTTCGACCGTCGGGATCAACAGCGCTTCGTTCAGGTAGAACCGCGCGAGGCGGTTCAACATCGAGGCGATGACGCGGTTCGAGGCGACGCCGGCGCCGATGGCGTTGACCACGCCGACGGTGCGCTTGCGCACGCAGTTCAGCAGAGCCGGGACGCCGTGGAGGCTGGTTGGATCGAGCGCCAGGGGATCGAGCTGCGAATCCTCGATGCGGCGGAAGAGGACATCGATCGGTTCCAGGCCGCCGATGGTCTTCAGGTGGATGCTGGTGTTCA
>CBFGQE010000469.1:0-3145 GCA_965650815.1 uncultured bacterium | reverse complement strand
CCGTTCATCGAGCTTCCGGCGCGGATGCACGCGCATCAACCGGGCGAAGAGCGCGTCCAGTTCTTCGACCCGATCCTCCAATCCGCGCCGGGCCAGCAGCGCCAATCGCTCGGCAAGATCGGAGACCGTTTCGCGGCTGCTGAAGTAGCCTTCGCTCAACAGTTCGGCGGCGGCGCTGGGCGTGGCGGCCCGTAGATCGGCCACGAAGTCCGCGATGCTGAAGTCGATCTCGTGTCCGACGGCCGAGACCACCGGCACGGCCGATTCGTGGATGGCTCGGGCGACGACCTCCTCGTTGAAGGCCCACAGGTCTTCCAAGCTGCCGCCGCCGCGTGTGACGAGGATCACGTCCACCGGCGCGCGTTCGGCCGACCAACGGTTCAGGTCGCGGATGGCTTTTGCGACTTCCGCCGCCGCGCCGTCGCCCTGGACGCGGCTCGGGGCCAGCACCAGCTCGAAGGCCGCGCCGCGCCGTTCCAAGACATGGAGCACATCGCGCAACGCCGCGCCGGTCGGTGAAGTGACGATCCCGACGCGCCGGGGAAACTTGGGAATCGTTCGCTTCCGTTCGGGCGCAAAGAGCCCTTCGGCTTGGAGCCGTTGCTTCAACCGCTCGAACGCGGCCTGGAGCGCGCCTTGGCCTTGCAGCTCGATGGCGGTGACGCGGAGCTGATACTGCCCGCGCGCTTCATAGACGGTGAGTTCGCCTTCCAGCAGAACCTTGCGGCCATCGGCCAAGGCGTCGCGGCCGGAGCCGACGCGTTCGCCGCGAAAGAGCACGCAGCTCACCTGGGAACCCGCGTCCTTGAGCGTGAAGTAGGCATGGCCCGAGGACTGGACGCGGAGGTTGGTGATCTCGCCCTCGACCCAGACGCGGCCGACCTGCCGTTCCAAGACGCGCTTCACCTCCCAGGTCAGCTCGCTGACGGAGAGGACGCGGCGCGGGGGCGGGGCGAATTGGAGCGAAGGCTTCGTCGCAGCGGCCGCTTCCTTTTCGCTGGATGCAATCGCCCCATCGGCCGCGTCCAGCCCCTCACCCAGCCCTCTCCCCGTCGAACGGGGAGAGGATGGCCGAAGGCCGGGTGAGGGGTTCGGAGCGCGCTCCTTTGCAGGAACAGCCTCAGTCGATCCAGATGAGGAATTCTCCGCCTTGCTCGGCGATTCGTCCGTAGCCCTCGCCTTCTTCGGTTTGGCAACCGGTTTCGTCTCCTTCGGCGGTTGGCCGAAAAGATCGCCGAAGTCCCACTGGCTTTTCGAAGGCATGGCTCAGAGGGCTTCGGACACGCGACGGATGGCCGTCGCTTTGCCGGTCTTGTCGTCGATGTCGATCAACGCGCCGTTCAGCCGGATGCCCTCGCTGGCCACGTAGAAGCGCTGCGGCGTGTTCGTGAGGAAGCGTTCGATGATCGGGTTGAAGTCGCGTCCGAGACAACCTTCGTGCGGACCGGTCATGCCGGCGTCGCACATAAAAGCGGTGCCGCCAGGGAAGATCTGCTCGTCCGCCGTCTGCACGTGTGTGTGTGTGCCGATCACGGCGCTGACCTGGCCGTCGAGCATCCGACCCATCGCGATCTTCTCCGACGTCGCCTCGGCGTGCATGTCGAGAAAGAGGATCGGCGTGACGACACGGAGCGACTTCACCATTTGCTTCGCCAAGGTGAATGGGTTCTCCAGCACCGGCATGAAGGTGCGCCCCTGGAGATTCATCACGCCGATGGGCGGCAAGCCGGGCAGTTCGAGGATGGTCGCCCCTTGGCCCGGCACGCCGTCGGGATAGTTGCCGGGGCGGACGAAGCGCTTCTCCTTCGCCAAGAGCGTGCCCACTTCCTTCTGGTCCCAGAGATGGTCGCCGCAGGTCAGCGCGTGGATGCCGTAGCCGAACAGTTCCTCGGCGATGGCCGACGTGATGCCGGAGCCGCCGGCCGAGTTCTCGCCGTTGGCGACGACGACATCGATGGCGTGTTCGGACCGGAGACGCGGCAGGATCTGTTTGACCGCGCGCCGGCCCGGTTCGCCCACGATGTCTCCGATGAACAACAAACGCATCGCGCAAAGGTATTGAGAAGCCCGGCCGCGCCAAGGTTTTCGTTGCGCGGCGGGCCGTGAACCCTGAAACCTCCGCCATGCGAATCCTCCCCAAGCTGCTGGCCCTCGCGCTGTCGCCGCTCGTCGCGCTCTCCGTCCTGGCCCACGGCCCCGGCGGCGAGATGGCCGACGCCGCCAACCACTTCCTCGCCGCGCTCAAGCCCGAGCAGAAGACCAAGGCCCAGCTCGCCTTCACGGACGACGAGCGGCAGAACTGGAACTTCGTGCCCAAGGACCGGAAGGGGCTTCCGCTGAAGGAAATGTCCGTCACCCAGCGCAACCTGTTGAACGCGCTCCTCCTCACCGGCCTCAGCGCCAAGGGCTCCGCCAAGGCCAGCACCATCATGAGCCTGGAGGAGATCCTCGCCGAGCTGGAGGGGCCGAACCGCACCTTCCCGCGCGATCCCGAGCTGTATTACCTGACCGTCTTCGGCACGCCCGGCGAGACGAACACCTGGGCCTGGCGTTTCGAAGGCCATCACCTCTCGGTCAACTTCACCGTCGTCGAAGGCCACGACGTCTTCGGCGGCCCGTCGTTCCTCGGCTCCAATCCGGCCGAGGTGAAACAAGGACCGCGCAAAGGCCTGCGCGCCTTGGCCGCCGAGGAGGATCTCGGTCGCCAGCTCGTCCTCGCCCTGACCGACGAACAGCGCAAGACCGCGATCTTCAACGAAAAGGCCCCGGCCGACATCATCACCGGCAGCCAGCGCCAGGCCAAGGCGCTCGACCCCGTGGGCATCGCCTACAAGGACCTGACCGAAAACCAGCAGGCCATGCTCCGCGCCCTCGTCTCCGAATACGCCGGCCGGCTCCGCCCCGAGATGACCCGCGAAGACATCGGCCGCATCATGAAGGCGGGCCTGGACAACGTGCTCTTCGCCTGGGCCGGCCCGACCGAGCCGGGCAAGGGCCATTACTACCGCGTGCAGGGGAAAACCTTCCTGATCGAATACGACAACACCCAGAACAACGCGAACCACGTCCACGCCGTCTGGCGCGACCTGGAGAACGACTTCGGCGGCGACGCCCTGCGCCGCCACTACGAGCAGACGCCGCATCC
>CBFGQE010000468.1:0-3146 GCA_965650815.1 uncultured bacterium | reverse complement strand
CCGGGTGGTAGGCGTCGGGATTCTGCCGGGCCAACGCGCGGCGCAAGTCCACCGCCTCCTGCGCCGGGGCCAAGGCCTCCGCACGGCGGCCCACTTCGCTCAGGAAGGTCGCCAGGTTGTTCAGCGAACTCGCCAAAGCCGGGTGGTAGGCGTCGGGATTCTGCCGGGCCAACGCGCGATACAGCTCCACCGCCTCCTGCGCCGGGGCCAAGGCCTCCGCACGGCGGCCCACTTCGCTGAGCCAATTGGACCACGTTCCTCCGAACTTCGCCCGGAGAGGCGTCAGCCCATCCTGTCCGGCCATAACGGCATCGACCGCCCTGCGGTGCAGTTCGCCGATGATGGCGGCCAGATGGGGAGCAAGGAGCACGGTGCGTCCGGGCTGGGGCATGGCGTCCACCAAACCTTCGAACACGGAGGCCACCTCGCAGGTGCCGTTCGCTTCCGTCGCGAGCAATCCCGAGGCGTGCGCCAGCACGTCAGCCACCGGGCGTGGGTCCTGCAAACTTTGGAACCGCTGCAGGCACCGCTGAAACTCGGCCACGACCCAACGGGCCAGCGGCAGGCGCAGAGCGGGATCGGCCCGCAGCCCGGCATAGCGATAGGCCAGCGCATGGGAAAAGAGCCACCGCTCCTCGTCGTCCGGCGGTGACAGGATGCCATGACGGACCAACTGACGGAGCGCGCCATGTGCACAATCGGAGGGTGCCGGTTCGGTTCCTTGCAGACACGCTCCGGCCGCGCCTTCGGCGAACGGACCGTAGGCCAGATTGCCGCAGCCGCCCCAAACCCGGCGGGCATCGTCTGAAACCAATCGCCAACTGCGGTCGTAGAGCCAACGGAGCGGGTGCTTCTCGTTGCCCGGTTCACAGACCTTGTCCAACGGCGCGGCCCGCAGTTCCTGGAGAAACTGGGTTGGGGAATCCTCCGGGTTGGCCAGTTGGAGACCTGCATGGGTCAGGGCCAGCGGGCTGCCGCCGAGCAGGCCAAGGATTGCCTCCAATTGGTCGTCCGTTCCGCGAGTCGGCGAGAGCAGGCGCAGCAGGTGCAGGGCGTCGTCGCGGGCCAGTTCGTGGTCCAACCGCAAGGAATGTCCGGTGAAATCCTGGGCGGCGTTGCGCGTGAGGATCAGCCGACGGACCTGAGTGCCCAACACGGAGAGCAGATTCTGGAGCGCTGCGCCGTCCCCGGCTTCCTCCGCGCCTTCCACCACCACCAACGCCCGAACATCGGCGCAGGCCCGGGCCGCCCGGTCGCGCGGGAGCAGGGTGGGATGCAGTCCAGGCGCGAAGGCGTCGGCCAGCCGCGTCCAGATCCGTTCGGGATCGGCCTTGAGCTGGTAGAGCTCCAAGAAAACCAGCCCATCGGGATAGGGGCTGCGGGCGAGGTCGTCGTCGGTTTCGCCGATCACCTCCCGCAGCGCGGTCGCGGCCAGCGCGGTTTTGCCAAAGCCGGGGCCGCCCCACACGCAGACGTCTTCCCGGCGGCGCAAACGGGCGACCAACTCCCGGAGCAGCGCATCCCGGCCGACAAGCTGGCCGGCACGGATGATGGGAAGGCGGTCAAAGGGTGGCCGGAAACTGGGAGTCACCCGCTCTACCAAGGTGTCTAGCTTCTCGTGGGCGTCGCCGAGGCTGGCGTGGGTCTGGCCATGTGCGGCCATTTGTTCAGCGTGGGCGTGTCGCAGCCACTCCGACAGCGCGGCGAATTGGCGGGACGCCTCGACGTTGCCCCGCCGCACTTCGGTTTGAATGGCGACGAGAGCGACGAGCAATTGACCCTGCTGGTCGGACAATTCCTTTTGAGCATCGGCGACGCCCCGCAGTTGAACCACGATGCCGGCCAACAGCGCCTTCAGCGCACCCAACTGGGGTTCGATCCATTGCTCGAACGCCGCGAAGTCAGTCTTGGTGATCGCGTTGCCTTGCCGCTTCAGCAGTTCCCCCAGCGTATCGGCGACGTAGATGCGGAAGACTTCGGGGCGTTGCTTGAGGTGTTCGCGGAAGAAGAGGCAGTAGGCCTGCTCCAGGGTGATGCGGCCGGAGCCGGTGGAGATTTCCCAGCCGTCCCGGACCAGCGCTTCGAAGCCGCGCGGTTTTTCGCCGACTTGGATCTCCCGCCGAGTCCAAGCGAGCAGGCGGGGCGTGAGCAGTTCCGCCAAGCGGCATGGGTCGCCCTGGAAGCAGCGGCGAATCTCTTCCTCATTCAGGTTCAGGCTGTCGTGCCATGCGGCGAACTTGTCGCTGGTGACGGCTTGGCGGAAGGCTTCGAGCCATTCTCGTTGCGGATCGTGGCGCGCTTCGATCAGCGGAACCTGGAAGAACTTGCCGGCCCGGATGTGGTCGAGGATCGCGGGCAGCCAGGGCTTCTGGGGATCGAGTTGCCCGGCGAGTTCCAGGATGCCGACGAGCACGGCGTCGCGGAGGGCGTCGCGGCTGGCGCGTTGGAGGTCGTGGTTGCGGGGGAGGCCGGTGGCGGGATCGAGCGTGGTGTCGCCCGCGAGGTGGATGAGTTTCTTGAGGGCGTCCTTGGCGATGTCGTTGCCCGTGTCGTCGGCCAGCTTTCCCAGGAATTCGGGCAGACCCACCGCAGTCGCGCCGAAGCCAAGGAGCTTTCCGGCAAAGCCCAGCGCGAGGGCGATACAGAATGGGGTGACGGGCTCCGGCATGGCGGGGAAATAGGTCGCAGGGCCGGGAGCGGCTGGCCAGTGGATTTTCGGGCGAGGTCTCCAAAGGCGGAGCCATGCCGTTCAAGGCAGGCCAGGCTTCCAGATTCCTTGTAGAAACCTTGTAGGCCGGGTTCCCCAACCCGGCGGGACCAGGAAATGGCCGAGGAGATTCCATCGGCAGAAGCAGCGCCATCGGCCGGAGGACGACGCCCGGTCGGGGGACCGGGCCTACAGCGCGGTGGGTTACAAGGACGTGATCGTGAAGCTTTCTACAGAGCAGCTTCCAGCCTGGCCGGGAGCGCGTGGAAGATCCGTGCGTTTCCGAATCGACGATGGGCAACGCCGTTCGGTGCCTTCACCAAATCTTCGGGACAGGCTGGAAGCGCTGTCCTGCTCCCCGCTCACTTCGACTCGCGTTTCGCGAGCACCGCCCCGCCGACGATGCCCACGTTGTCGGCGTCTTCGGCGGCGAGGATCT
>CBFGQE010000467.1:0-3149 GCA_965650815.1 uncultured bacterium | reverse complement strand
GTCGAGCGCGCTGAGCGGTTCGTCCAGCAGCAGAACCTCGGGGTCCATCGCCAGGGCGCGCGCCACGGAGACGCGTTGCCTCATGCCGCCGGAAAGTTCGGAGGGCCGTTTGTCGCGCGCGTGGCTGAGGTTCACCATCTTGATGTGGCGTTCGACGTGTTCGCGGCGCTTGGCGGCGTCCCAGTCCGAGAACACCTGGTCCACGGCGAGGGCGATGTTCTCGAAGACCGTGAGCCACGGCAGGAGCGAGTAGTTCTGGAAGACGATGCCACGGTCGGGCCCGGGGCCGGTGACAGGCTGGCCGTTGAACAGGACGGTGCCGGAATCGGGCTTCAGCAGGCCGGCGATGAGGCTGATGAGCGTGGTCTTGCCCGCGCCGGAGAACCCGATGATGGCGACGAACTCGCCCTTGGTGATGCTGAGGTTCAGGTCCTTGAGGACGCTGTGGCCGACGAAGCCCTTGGAGACGCTGTTGAGTTCGAGCAATGACATGGGATGGGGCTCACGCCAAGGGCGCAAGGGACGCAAAGGTTTTGGGGATCGAGAGGAAGCGGACTTTGAGCGGACTTGAAGGCTTGGAGAGGCCGACGGAAAAATCCCCGACGTGAACACCCCATCCTCTTCTCCGCCGAGCGAAAACCAACTGTCCAAGATCATCCTGGACGCGGCTTTCAAGGTGCATACGGCGACCGGTCCCGGACTGCTGGAGTCCGTGTATGAGGTGATGTTGGCCCATGAGCTGAGGAAGTCCGGGCTGAGAGTGGAGCGGCAGGTGCCGATTCCGATCCGCTACGACGATCTGGTCTTCGAGGAAGGGTTCCGCGCCGACTTGCTGGTGGAGGACAAGGTGATCGTGGAGCTGAAGTCCGTGGAGAAACTCACCGCCGTCCATCCCAAGCAGGTGCTGACCCAACTGCGTCTCAGCGGGAAACGCCTCGGACTGCTCATCAACTTCGGTGAAGCGCGGTTGAAGCATGGGATCGAGCGGGTGGTGAACGGGTTGCCTGAGGAACCGAGGAGCGGATTTTCTTCGGTGGTTAGATCTTTCTTCGCGTTCTTTGCGTCCTTGGCGTGAGGCTGCTTCACGCGGTTTTGAACCGCCGTTCCACCACGCTCATCAGGCGGTCGAGGACGAAGCCGACGAGGCCGATGGTCAGGATGCAGAGGATGATCTGCTCGTAGATGAGCGCGTTGTATTGCTGCCAGAGGAAGCCGCCGACGCCGGGACGGCCGGTCAGCATCTCCGCCGCCACGATCACGAGCCAAGCGATGCCGAGGCTGAGGCGGAAGCCGGTGAACATGTAGGGTAGCGTCGCGGGGACCATCACCTTGGTGAGCATCTTCCACTTCGAGAGCTTCAGCACCTTGGCCACGTTCAGGTAATCCTGCGGGATGGCGCGCACGCCAACGGCGGTGTTCAGCACGGTGGGCCACATGGCGCAGACGGCGATGGTGAAGAGCGCGGCCAGTTCGCTGGCGTTCCGGCCCGCGCCAAGGAAGAGCACCATGCCGAGCGGCAGCCACGCGAGGGGCGACACGGGGCGCAGCACCTGGATGATCGGGTCGGCCATTTTCGTGAAGGCCTTGGACAACCCGAGGCAGAAGCCGAGCGGCGTGCCGATGAGCAGGGCGATGAAGTAGCCCTTGGCCACGAGGACGAGCGAGAGCCAGGTGAACCGCAGGATGCCCTGGTCCAGTTCGCCGCGCTTGGCGAAGGGCTCGACGATGTAGGGCTTCGAGGACTCCCAGGTCTCCTTCACGTTGGGCAGCGCGGAGATCGCGCCGACGCGCTCCTCGGTGACGACGTTGCCGTCGGCGTCGGTGGTGACGACCTTCTTGCCGGCGAGCACGTGCCAGCCGAGGACGACGATGAAGGCTCCGACCAGGGGGAGCACGAGCCAGTCAAACTTGAACGATTTCATGGGTGGGAAAGGGAACGGTCAGCGGGAGCGGTTGTGGCCAGGGCGATGCGTTCGGCGTCGGCCTGGGCCTGTTTCTCGACCCAGGTGGCGGCGGCGGAGACGAGCACGAGGGTGAAGCCGATGAGCGGCGAAACGATGGTCTTGATGACGACGGGGCCATCGACCGTCTGCGCGAGCCAGCGGTCGCCCTGGTTCACGGCGGCCTGGATCAGCCCGGTGGTGAGGCCGAGCTTGACGGCGCGCAGCAGCACCGAGCGCTGCAGCAGGGCGGTGCGCCAGAGCCCGAGGCGATGGGAGGACCCGTTCATGGGCGGGTTCCTCCCGAGCGGTGGCGTTCCGCCCAGATGGCCGCGGCGGAGACGAGGGCGACGCCGAAGGTCACGAGGGGCGAAAGGACGGTCTTGGCCAGGGTGAGTCCGGTGGCCTGGTGCTGCCACCAGACATCGCCCTGGTTGATGAGCGCCTGCACGCAGCCGACGGGCAGGCCGATCTTGGCCGCCCGGACCCACACGCCGCGTTGGCGGAAGGCGAGCAGCCAGGAACGGCGCGGGGCTCGGGAGGCGGGTTGCATGGCTCGGGTGAAGCAGCGGTTGCTCTCAGCCCTTCGCGTTGTTCACGGCGAAGCTCTTGGCGTAGGCCTCGAGGTCGCCCTTGGGATCGAACTTCACGCCGTCAAACATCTCCCAGCCGGAGTCGTCCTGGGCGCGGTCGGTGACGCCGATCTCCTTCATGGCCTCGGTGTAGATGTCGCCGCGCATGACCTGCTGGGCGACGCCGTCGTAGTCGGGCTTGCCCGTGACCATGCCCCAGCGGCGGAACTGGGTGAGCCACCACTTGGCGTAGGACGGCTGCGGGAAGTTGCAGTTCCGCTTGCTGAAGTGCATGTAGAACTCGTCCTGGAGGGTGCGGCCGTCGCCGTAGTCCATCTTGCCCTGGAGCCGACCGAGGATGATCTCCTTCTGGCAGTTGATGTAGTTGGGCTTGCTGACGATGTCGCACTGCTCGGGACGGTTGTTCAGATCGTCGAGCCAGACGCTGGTGTCGTGCAGGCCTTTGAGGACGGCCTTGACGGTCTTGGGGTTCTTCTCGGCGAAGTCGGCGGTGAAGGCGCAGACCTTCTCGGGATGGTCCTTCCAGATGTCCTGCGTGGTGACGGAGGTGAAGCCGATCTTGTCGGCGATGGAGCGGGCGTTCCAGGGCTCGCCGACGCAGAAGCCGTCCATCTTG
>CBFGQE010000466.1:0-3151 GCA_965650815.1 uncultured bacterium | reverse complement strand
GAGGAAAACGGTCTCGGCGTGGACTTCGTGGATCTCGTTCCGGGACCGCGCGGCGGTTCGGCCACAAATGCCCAGCCCCAGTTGCGCTCCCAGGCGGAATCGTTTCGCGATGATGCCCAGCTCAGTTCTTCGGTCGGGACCGAGCCGATGGTCCTGCAAGACACCGTTGCGTTCACGGGCTTCCTTCACGACGGCCGCGCCGTGCTGATTCTCGACCCGGCCACCTTGCCCAGCGGATACGACTCGCTCCACTTCACCGCCACTTCCACCTCCGGCCAGCTCACCGCCATCGGCACGGTGGAAGTGGGAGGAAATCCGCTGATCGTCTCGGTGAACTTCACTCCCGGAATCGCCGTCGGCGACTCGCTGGTGGTGAGCGTCGGCAGCTCGTTCCAATTCGGTTCCGGCACCGTCTTCATCGGAGTCCTGCCCATCCCCGGCACCAACGCTCCCTAAGCCCTCCATTTCCCACCATGAAACTCCTGCAACTCCTTCGTCGTTTCCTTCGGCCCATGTTGCTGGTTCCGCTGGGCGTCTTCCTCGCGCAGGAACCCGCGCTCCGCGCTGCGACTCCGCCGCAGATCACGGGCATCACCGTGGTGGCCGGTGAGATCGAGGTGACGGCCTCGGTGCCGTCCGGCGTTCGTCGCGTGGTATTGGAAAGCTCGCGCCGCAACGACCAGCTCGCCTGGGCTCCGCGCGGCGTGCAGATGGTGAACGGCTCGACGCAGGTCACGTTCACGCTCTCCACCACCAACACGCTCGCGTTGGAACTCTTCCGCGTCCGCGCCGACGATTCCACGCCATTGCCCGCATCGTTCTACACCGGACGCACCCGCTTCGCCGCCGAAGCCGCCGGAGAATTCGAAGGCGCATCTGCCGAGCTCTATCCGTGGACGCTCTATGCGACCTTGGGCGGCTTCAACGGCAGCGACCTCACGCTCGGTCCAGAGGGCGACGGAGCCGGAAGCGGCCAACGCACCGTCGAGGAGTCCGACATCTGGCGCGCACGCGGCGACCGGCTCTACTTCTTCAACAGCACGCGCGGTCTTCAGATCATCGACATCGCGAACCCCGCCGCGCCCGCCTTGCTCGCCGCGCTGCCGCTCGCGGGAATGGGCGAGCAGCTCTATCTCCTCGGCGACGATCATGTGGTCCTGCTGGTGGCGGACCGCTGCGATCCCTCCAGCTCCGGCCACGCGATCATCGTGGAAGTAACCGATGACCAACCCCGCGAGATCGCACGCGTGCCGCTCGACGGCTCCGTGCTGGAATCGCGCCTCGTCGGCAGCGCGCTCTACGTGGCCACGCAGACTTGGGAACCGGCGGGCACGAACGGCGTCTGGCAACAGGGCGTGAACATCCATTCCTTCGGCCTCGCCAAACCCGCGTCGCCGACAACTCACGCGGTTCATCGCCGCACCGGCGGCGGTAATGTCGTGGCCGCCACGCCCACCCACCTTTTCGTCTCCATCGCGGAGAACACCTTTCCGCGAAAGGACGCGCTCCATGTCTTCGACATCTCCGATCCAACCGGCGTCGTGCAGCCGCTGGCCGAGATTCCGTTGAGCGGCGCGTTGCTCGACAAGTTCAAGCTGCACCTGCAAGGCGACCTGCTCGCCGTCGTCACCGAAGTCCGCTCCAACGCAACCCTCGCCACGGAGCTGACGACCTATCGCCTGCTGCCGCCCGGCTCCGGCGTTCGCTGGCAAAAGCTCGGCAGCGTGCCGTTCGGTCAGGGCGAATCGCTCTTCGCCACGCGCTTCGACGGCACCCGCCTCTACGCCGTCACCTATCGCCGCGTCGATCCGCTCTGGGTCGTGGATTTCGCCGATCCGGCGCAGCCCGTGGTCCGGGGCGAACTCATCATCCCCGGCTGGTCCACCTACATCCATCCGCTCGGCGACCGGCTCCTCTCCATCGGCGTGGACGACACCGCCGACAACCGCGTGGCCTTGCAGCTCTTCAACGTGGCCGATCCCGCCAAGCCCGCGCTGTTGTCGAAAGTCCTGCTCGGAGCCAGCTGGTCCACGAGCGAAGCATTGGCCAACGAAAAAGCCCTCGGTGTTTTCCCGGAAGAAGGCCTCGTCCTCGTGCCCTTCACCACGTGGACGACCAACGGCCAGCAAAACGCCGTGCAATTCATCGACCTTGGCCGCGACACCGTGACGGCGCGCGGCCTCTTCACCGAAACGGAAATGGTCCCGCGCCGGACTCTGTTGCGCGACGACACGGTGCTGGCCGTTTCCTCGCGCGAGCTGCTGAGCATCGCGGCCGACAATCGCAACCAACCCCTCCTGAAACACCGCCTGGAACTGGGCTATCCCGTGGACCGCGTGTTGCCCGTGGGCGATTGGCTGGTGGAACTTTCGGACAACGATGTCCGCGTCTCCCGCGCCTCCGCGCCCGGTCTCGCGCTCGCCCGCTACACGCTCGATGGCGAACCGCTGCTGGGTGCCACGGTGGAAGGCGATGTGATCCATCTGCTGCAAGGCACGAGCTCGCCCTCACCGCACGGCTTCTTCGTGCTCTGGCCCGGTTCCACGCCACGCACCAACTCCGGCACACTGCGCCATGTGGTGCTCGACGCGAGTGCGTTGCCCGCCTTGGCCAAGCTCGGCGAAGACACGCGGAAGGCGGAGACAACGGTCTATTGGAACAACGCCGAACCTCTGTGGCCCGAGCCGGGATTGCTGGTCTGGTCGCTGCGGGAGCCGCGTTACGGCTGGTATCCCTATCTGATGACGATCGACGCCATCAACGTGATGCCGGGCTTTTTCGGCGGCGATTTCGCGCCCTACTGGTCGAATGAAGGATCGCCCCAGCGGTTGATCGCGGTGGATGTCACCGAGCCCGAAGCGCCGGAGATCGTTTCCGAAACCGTCCTCGGCGCCGAAGCCCGCGCCACCAGCGACGCCTTCGCCGCCGATGGGCTGGTCCTCGCCAGCCAGGCGGTCCATCGCTCGGAGATCGTCGCGACGAACCATTACGTGCAGACCAATCGCGTCTGGATCACGGTGACGAACGAAGTCTGGCGCACGAACTACTCCGCCATGCTCCAGGTCGTCACGGAGACGAACCAGCCCGCGCCCTTCACCGTGGAGGCGATCCGCTTCCGCCAAGCCGCCCAAGCCTTGGCCGCTGGCTGGAA
>CBFGQE010000465.1:0-3153 GCA_965650815.1 uncultured bacterium | reverse complement strand
GCCGGAGACCCGAGGAAGAGCGGCTCGATGAACACGATGTATGAGACGCTGCTCCAGTTCTACGGCTGGGAGGAGGGCTGGAACCTGTTGGCGCGGATCGGCGGAAACGTGCGGCGCTTCGACCTCTTCTCCACCACCACGGCCAAGGACGTGACGCTCGGCGAAACGGCCTACGGATTGGCCATCGATTTCTACGGCTTCACCCAGGTGGCGCACGGCGGCCGGACCAATCTCGCGTTCGTGCTGCCCAAGGATTTCACCGCGTTGAACGCCGACGGCATCGCGATCCTCAAAGGCGCGCCGAACCTCGCGGCGGCCCGGCGCTTCATCGACTTCACGCTGGGCGAACCGGGCCAGAAGCTGTGGTTCGTCGAGAAGGGCCAGCCGGGCGGTGCGGTGGACGAAGCCATCGACCGCATGTGCGTGCGGCCGGCGTTCTACACCCAGCTCAAGGACGTCTCGAACATCCAGTTCTCGCCCTTCGAGCTGGAGAGCGCCTTCAACTACAACAGCCAGTTGGCGCGAGACCGGCGCGACGTGGTGGCCGCGCTGATCGGCGCGCTGCTGGTGGACACGCACGACGAGCTGAAGGTCGGATGGAAAGCGTTGCTCCAGCGAAACCCCACGGAGGCGGAGCTGGCGGAATTCGGCTCCGTGCCCGTGACCGAAGCCGAAGCCTCGGCCCTCGCCGCGAAGGAGTGGAAAGATCCCGCCGCCCGCACGCGGTTGAAGATCGCCTGGCAGAGCTGGGCGCAGGCGAAGTATGGCCGGTTCGCCCACCCGAAAAAATGAGCGCCCCGATTCTTGACCGCAGGACACGCGGAAGACGCAGAACCGCTGGGAATCCTCTTCGTTCTGCGTCTTCCGCGTGTTCTGCGGTTGGCTTTGTCCCTGTCTCTTCCCATGCGCGTCGTCATTGAAAACCTGATCAAGAACTTCGGCGAAACCCAGGCGTTGAAGGCGCTGAGCTTCGAGATCCGCGACCAGGAGCTGTTCTTCCTGCTCGGCCCGTCCGGCTGCGGCAAGACGACCCTCCTCCGCACCATCGCCGGGTTCTACCAGCCCGACGGCGGGCGGCTGCTCTTCGGCGACAAGAACATGGCCGGCGTGGCTCCGCATCTGCGCAACACCGGCATGGTCTTCCAGAACTATGCGCTGTGGCCCCACATGAGCGTGGCGGAAAACGTCGCCTACGGACTCGACGTCCGTGCCGTCGGCAAGGCCGAGCGCGAGCAGCGCGTCCGCGAAACCCTGGAGATCGTGCAGATGGGCAAATACGCCGCGCGCTCGCCCAACCAGCTTTCCGGCGGCCAGCAGCAGCGCGTGGCCTTGGCGCGCGCCCTGGTCATCAAGCCCGACGTGCTGCTCCTCGACGAACCGCTCTCCAACCTCGACGCCAAGCTGCGCCTGGAGATGCGCGACGAGATACGCCGCATCCATGACCGGCTCCGCATCACGACGATCTATGTGACCCACGACCAGAAGGAGGCGTTGTCCCTCGCGGACCGCATGGCCGTGCTGCGCGACGGCGTGGTCGAGCAGATCGGCGATCCGCGCTCCGTCTATCGCCAGCCGAAGAGCCGCTTCGTGGCCGACTTCATCGGCGAGACCAACTGGATCGAAGGCACGGTTTCGGGAGGCACGGAGGGACGCTGGCGGGTGCAGACGGAGTGCGGCGAACTGGTGGCGACGGCGGAAGGCGGCTTTTCGCCGGGGCAAAAGGTTTCCGTCGGCATCCGGCCCGAAGCCGTGCGGATCGGTCCGGCTCCGGAAAACGCCTTCGACGCCCGGGTCGATCAGGTCACGTATCTGGGCGAGATCGAGCAATACCGCCTGGGCATCGGTCCGTTGAGCCTGAAAGCCTTCGAGCAGAATCCGCTGGAAGTGCGGAAAACCGGCGAATCGGCCCGGTTCCATGTCCGGCCGGAGGATCTGCTGCTCTTCGCCTGAGGCGGATTCGGGCGAGCTTTTCCTGGCATCATTCAGGGATGCTTTGGACCAAAATAGTCGCTTGCCAAAAGTCCGGAAGCTGTGGCCTTATCTGCGCCCCAACGGTTGCGCGGTTAGCTCAGTGGTAGAGCATCACCTTGACACGGTGGGGGTCACAGGTTCGAACCCTGTATCGCGCACCATCCCTTCCCGAAAGCTTTTCCCCGTTGGTTGATTTCCAGAGTTTTCCCGAAACCTTGGCCGTGGATGTTCCGTCCATTGGAGCAGAACATCCATTCGCGCCATGAATCCTTCCGAGAAATACGCCTGTGAACACTGCGCCCAGCCCGAGGACTTCTTCCTGACGCGGCGACAGTTCCTCCACCGCTTCGGCATGGGTTTTGGGGCGCTGAGTCTGGCGGGAATTCTTGGATCGGACAGCTTGGTGTCGGCGGCGACCGAGTCGTCGAATCCGCTGCTGCCGCGCAAGCCGCATTTCCCGGCCAAGGCCAAGGCGGTCATCCATGTCTTCGCCCAAGGCGCGCCGTCGCACATCGACACGTGGGACCCGAAGCCAGCCTTGAGCCGGATGGACGGGCAGACGATTCCCGGCGGCATCGCGATGGGATCGCCCTTCAAGTTCCAAAAGATGGGGAAGTCCGGCATCGAGGTCAGCGAGGTGTTTCCCGAGCTGGGCAAACACGTGGATGAGATGGCGGTGATCCGGTCGATGTGGACCGACATTCCGGCGCACGACGTGGCGACGGTGATGATGAACACGGGTTCCACGCGGCTGGCGCGGCCGAGTCTGGGTTCGTGGTCGGTGTATGGGCTGGGCTCGGAAAACCAGAATCTGCCGGGCTTCATCTCACTGCGGACAGGCGGGGGATTGCCGGTGGGCGGCACGGCGAATTGGCAGGCGTCGTTCCTCCCGGGCGTGTTCCAAGGCACGAGCATCAACACTTCGGCGGGAACGGTGGCGGGGATGATCCAGAACATCCGCAACCAATACTCCTCCGAGAAGGAGCAGCGGCGGCAGCTCGACTTCGTGCAACAGCTCAATGCGATGCACGCGCAGAACCTCCAGAAGGATGCGGCGCTGGAGGCCCGGCTGGAGGCGTATGAGATCGCGTTCCGGATGCAGACGGAAGCGACGGATGCCTTCGACATCGCCAAGGAACCGGCGGCGATCCGCGAGCTTTACGGCAACACGGCCCAGGGGAA
>CBFGQE010000464.1:0-3170 GCA_965650815.1 uncultured bacterium | reverse complement strand
ACGTTTCCGCCACTTTGGGTATGCCCGAAAAGCAGGACAACACCACCCGGGCGCACAAGATGCAGCGCCTCCCCAACGGCCGCATCCACCGGAACCGTGACGACAACCGCATCCAACTCTTTGTCCGTCCTTCGTTTCCCCAAGGGCTGGTTGCCTGCAAAACAGCGTGATTCCTCGGGAGTTCCAGTCCAAGCCGCTCCGGCTTTTTTAGCGGCAATTCGCCGCTCGGGCATCAGGTCTGTGGCCCAAACCGACATCCCCGAGCGTGACAGAATCCTGGTGAAGAGCAGTCCAATTGGGCCTTGGCCGATCACCCAGACGTTGTCTCCCCGCAAAAGACGCAAGGTCCGGATACCTTTCAGAACCGTGTTGACCGGCTCCAACATGGCACCTTGGACGAAATCGGCTCGGGCAGGGATCTTTACGACGCCGGGCAGGCAAAAGCCCATCACCTTCACGTATTCCGCAAAGCCTCCCCCGGCCGGTTCAAACCCGGCGGTGATGCCGGTGCGCTTGTATTGGGCGCATTGGGCATAGGCGTGATGCCGACAAAAGCGGCAATCCAAACACGGCACGTGATGGTGCAGCCCCACCCGATCTCCCAAGGAAAAGCCCGAGACCTTAGCCCCGATCTTCACGATAGTTCCGGCGGTTTCGTGCCCGAAAATGCGTGGTGGTTCCAGCGTGCCCGCTTTGATCTTTTTGATGTCCGTCGGACAGACGCCACAGAGCGCCACCTTCACCAGAATCTCATCGGCACGGATGTTTGGAACGGGCACAGTTTCGATCCAGACATCGTTTTTTCCCCGGTAAACCGCCGCCTGCATCTGCTTGGGAATCAGGAATTCTTTCATGGGTTCAAGCTTTCACCGTGCCAGCTGAAAACTCAGCGTCCGCTCAAAATTCCTGCACATGGCGCGCCAAGGCCCGCACGATCTTGATGCCCAAACCTGCGGCCGTCAGGAGCAGGAACACCCCGGAAACCCGGGACATGATGAGCAGCGTGCGGGGCGGCAATCTCTTGTGCCTGAGGCCAACCACATAGCTGAGCAGCAGGAACCAAAGCGCCGCGCCGGCCCCGACGCCGATCACAAAGATCGACTTTCCCGCCAAGTCGGGCCTCACCCAGCCCCGCGACGCCGTTCCTGCCGAAATGGCCATCCACAGCAAGAGCGTCGCCGGATTGCCCAGCACCCGCACGAAGCCCGTCATGAAGGCCGAATGTGGATGGAGCCTTTCCTCCACCACCTCCACGGAATGCGGCGCCGGGGGCATTTCCTTGGCCCATGCGTATTTCAGGCCGAGGAACAGCATCAGGGCGAAGCTGACGAGTTCGATGACCGCCCGGGTCGTCTCCGTGTTGAACACCGCCAGGAAACTCGCGAACCCCAGCGCACAATAGACAACCTCCATCGCCACCGCGCCCATGCCGATGAGCAGCGCCCAGCGGAATCCGCGCCGTGCGCCTTCGTTGACGATGGTCACGTTGATCGGCCCCACCGGGATGCAGACCACGAAGCCGCACGCCAGCCCGACCGCGAACGACGTCAGCAAAAGTCCCGAGCCGCTCATGCCTTGCCCAAGAAGTCAGCGCCCCGCCGCACGCCGGTCACGACCGGCCTCCCTCATGGGCATCCTCGTCCTCATCCTCGTCCTCCACGTCCCGACGTAGGCTGCGGGAAACCCTCAGCCGGATGAAGCCCCAGAGGAGATATGCCGTAAAAAACGTGGGCAGCACGTAGATCAGGATTCTTTCCCGGAGGATCAGAACCGCCCCGAGCAGGAACGCCGCCCCGATCGACTTCGCAAAGGTGCTCTTGGACCGCAGCCCGAGCCCCTTGAAGGTCGGATACTTCACCGTGCTCACCATCATCGCGGCGAGGAACACCAACACCGCCGCGATCAAATACTTCCAATTCCCCAGATCCCGCTCCTTCTCATTGGTCGAGACGATCAGCAGCGTCAGCGACGACACGAGGCCCGCCGCCGCCGGGATAGGAAATCCCAAGAACTCCTTCCCGCCCCCCGTTCCGGCCATCGCCGCCAGACAGTTGAACCGAGCCAAGCGGAACGCGCCGCACAGGAGATAGCCCGACGCGATTAGCCACCCAATCTGCTGGTAGTCCGCGAACACATCCCGCAGCACCACGCGGTGCACCAAAAAGGCGGGGGCTGCTCCGAAGGAAATCAAATCCGCCAACGAGTCGAACTCCCGACCGAACGGGCTTTCCACTCCGCCCATCCGCGCCACCCGGCCGTCGAACAGGTCAAAGATGCAGGCCAGAAGGATGAATCCCAGCGCCCACTTGATCTTGGTCCAGCTCTGGAAGGCCGGGTCCTGCGGCAGCTTGGCCTCGACGATCATGGTCAACGCCACGAAGCCGCAGAAGAGATTCCCCGCCGTCAGCAGGTTCGGCAGGAAATAGATTTTCAACGTGGGCTCTCCGTCCCCCTTGGACGGCGGCTCGGATCGGTTGCCGGCTGGATCTGGCATGGTTGGAATCGTGACGCCCTCGGAGTCAGCCACAGCCGACGCTGGCGGGCGAGGGAAATGGAGCGCGCCACTCCCAGGAGGGCTTTTGCCCCATGCTTGTAGGAGGGTTGGTGGCGTGCTTCCCAAAGACGAACGATTGCCCCACCTTCCCCAGCTCAATGACGTCCGACGCCTATGAACTCGTCCGTCTGCCTGGCGGCGCGTGCAGCATCCGCTCCCACGCGTCGGCGGAGACGTTCCATCCCGTCGTCGGCGCAGCAGAAGAAGCCCGCATTCTCTACGCCGACCAGCTCCAACTGGCCCGCCGCGCCCAAGAGTTGACCGGGCAAGAGCTTGTCGTCTGGGACATCGGCCTAGGTGGAGCGGCCAACGCCTGCGCGGCGCTCCACGCCCTGCGCGACACCTCCTGCCGCCTCCGCCTCATCAGCCTAGACCGCACGTCCGAAGCCCTGCGCTTCGCCCTCCAGCACGCCGCCGATCTCGGCTACTTCGGCGCTCTCGCCGCCACAGCCGACCAACTGGTGCGCGAAGGGGAAGTTCGTTTCCGCTTTGGGGCTGCTGACGTGGTCTGGACCTATCTCCCGGGTGAAATTCCCGAACTGCTGGCTCCCGGCTCGGACCTCGCCGCCCAGCGGATGCTCGCCCAGTTCCCGCCCCACGCCGTGCTCTTCGACCC
>CBFGQE010000463.1:0-3170 GCA_965650815.1 uncultured bacterium | reverse complement strand
GCGCGTGGTTGAAACCTTTTCTCGCAGCCGGGTGCGGGACCGGCGGGCAATCCACCGATGAATTTCCTCCACGCCCTGGCCGAATCCAACGCCGTCGCCCACGCGATCCTCGTGCTGTCGCTCGTCGCTGTTGCGGGTCTCGCGCTGGGCAATCTGAAGGTGAAGGGCATCGGCCTGGGCGGCGCGGGCGTGATGTTCGCGGGGATTCTCTTCGCGCACTTCGGCGTTCACGTGGACGAAGCCATCCTGCACTTCGTGCGCGAGCTCGGGCTGATCCTCTTCGTCTATACCATCGGGATGCAGGTCGGGCCGGGATTCTTCGCCTCGCTGCGCAAACACGGTCTCGCGGTCAACGCCCTCGCCGCCACGGTCATCGTCACCGGCTCGCTCGTCGCCGTGTTGCTGGCGCGGCTCACGGGCATCGACATGGCGCTGATGCTCGGCGTGTTGACCGGCGCGACGACGAACACACCGTCGCTCGGAGCGGTGCAGGAGGCGCTGAAGAGCATCGAAGGCATGACGGCGGCGCGGCAGCAGCTGCCCGGCATCGGCTACGCGGTGGCGTATCCTTCGGGCATCCTCGGATTGATCGTCGCGATGCTGGCGGTAAAGGCGTTCTTCCGCGTGAAGGTGGAGGAGGAGAACAGCGCCTGGCAGAAGGAACAGGCCGCCGGACAGGTCGCTCCCGCGCGGATGACGCTGGTGGTGGACAACGCCAATCTCGCGGGCTTGAAGCTCGCGGAAGTGCCCGGACTCGACGGCTTGAAGGTCTCCGTCTCCCGCCACAAACCCGCGAACGACGGCGTCGTCTCCGCCGCGCGCGAGGATACCGTGCTCCAGCTCGGCGACCGCCTGCTCGCCGTCGGCGACCCCAAGGATTTGGCCGCGCTCCGCGTGATCGTGGGCCACGAGACGGACGAGGATCTCACCGCTGTGCCGGGCCCAGTCACCTATCGCCGCGTGGTCGTCACCCGCAAAGCCGTTCTCGGCAAGACGCTGGCCGCGCTCAGCCTGCGGCAGCGCTTCGGCGTGTCGCTCACGCGCGTTTCGCGCGCCGACATCGAGCTGGCGGCCGATCCCAAGCTGCCCCTCGCCTTCGGCGACAAGGTGCAGCTCGTCGGCAAGCCGGAGGATCTCGACCGCGCTTCCGCCGAGCTGGGCAACTCCGCCAAGGAACTCAACCAGACGAACTTCATCGCCATGTTCGCCGGTATCGCCCTCGGGGTGCTCGTGGGGCTGTATCCGATCCACGCTTTCGACATGCCGACGCCCATCCGGCTGGGCCTGGCGGGCGGACCGCTGCTCTTCGCATTGGTCATCAGCCGCATCGGGCGCATTGGCCCGATCGTCTGGCACATGCCGGAGAACGCGAACCACGCCTTCCGCGAATTCGGCATCACGCTGTTCCTTGCCTGCGTTGGCCTGAAGGCCGGCGGAACGTTCTTCGAGCACCTGCTCACCTCCACCGGCGCGCTGCTCTTCGGCTGCGCGGTGGTCATCACGATGGTCCCGTTGGCGTTGGCGGCGTGGATCGGACGGGTGTGGCTGAAGATGAAGTTTGGCCCCCTCTGCGGCCTGCTCGCGGGCAGCCTGACCGATCCGCCCGCGCTGGCCTACGCGCAGACGATGAACCAGTCGAACGCCCCGACCATCGCCTACGCCACGGTCTATCCGCTGACGATGCTGCTCCGGATTGTGCTCGCCCAGGTGCTGGCGCTGCTGTTCTGTCGCTGACCGAAGTTCGCACCATGAGATTCCCGAAGCCCGCCGTTCTCGCCCTGGCCGCCTGCTTGGCCGCGCCGCTGCTTTTCACCGGCTGCACCACGCGCAAGCACGCCTCCTTCGGCCATCCCGGCGTCTTCATCTACCGCCAGCCGCTGGAACCGGTGGGGCTGGCGTTGATGGAGGAGTTCAAGGCCCACGGCTACACCGTGGCGCCGGGATCGGGCGCGCGGCGGCTGGTCTTCGAGAAGAAGCGCGGCGCGGGCGGCGTCTTCCTGCACGGCGACTGGTCCGGCACGCCGGTCTATACCCGGGTCATCATCGACATCCAGGACCAGGGCGACGGCCAGAAGCTCTCGGCCGAGGTGCGCAACGTGCGGGGCCGGGACGACTTCGCGGTCGAGGAATCGAGCTGGTCGATGGCCGGCAGCGGCAGCGAGGCGCAGAAGATCTTGGACAAGGTGGAGGCACGGTTCCCGGCCGCTCCTGAGAAGTAAGGGCCGACGCATGGAGCGGACTTCGCCTTACTGCCCCTGCATCTTCCGGGCTGCTTCCAGCAGTTTTTCGACGTAGGGCAGGAGCGCCAGACTGGTGGCGTCGAAGAAGCCGTGGGCCAGCACGGCTGTCCAGATGGAGCGATGGACAAGGATGATCGCTCCCAGCCCCAAGCCCAGCACACCCGTCAGCACCATCGCCAGCCAGCCCTGGGGCCAATGGCCGATGCCGAAGACCACGCCGGTGATCAGGACCATGAAGGCTTGGCCGCCCCAGTCTTGAGTGGAGCGAGGGAAAAGCTTCTCCATGGCCGCGAACGTGGCCGAGCGCCACAGCTCTTCGCGGAACCCGGCGACGACGAAGCTCACGAGCGTCAGGCTGAGGACATAGTAGAGCGGGTTTTGATCGAGCGAACCGACGCTGACCACCGCGCCCACGTCGGGCTTGTTCGCGGTGACGAAGGAGGAGAATTCGTCCCGCTCGATTTGTCCCATCGCCCAGAGCCCGATCAACACCGCCAGCACGGCCACACCGGCGAGCAACCGCAGCCCGATCGAATAGGGGATCGAGAGGAGCCAAGGCCACCAGCCGCCCCGCCAGCGCAGCCGGAGATCCTCCAGTGTCGCCCGCGAAGCGGCCCAACCGATCAGGAAGATCACCCCGAACATTCCCAGCGTCAGCGCGGAGGCCTTGAGCAGTCCGGCGGCATCATGGCCCAGAGCGGGACCGGCATCAGCCGTCGGGTCGCCCGGCAAAACCAATCCCAGAAGCCCGATCACCAGCGGATACGAACCGATCACCAGCAAGTGGACCCACCAGCGCCAGGCGGCGACGGAGGGACGCCCAGGAGGAACGGGCGGCGGTCCAGCGGGCACCGGCGGCGGGACGGAAGGCGGTAGGTCCATGCGTGCCGTTGCGGTAGCCGATGCCGTGCCGTCGCGCGAGGGAGAATT
>CBFGQE010000462.1:0-3180 GCA_965650815.1 uncultured bacterium | reverse complement strand
AGGGCCGTGGCGAAATCCACGCCTTTGCGTTGGGTGAGTTCGCGGAGCGCGGATTCGTTGATCGCTGAGAGGCTGGGCAGCTCCGGCCACGCGGCGGCGCGGTCAAACACGGCGCGTTCTTCGGAAGGAAACTGAGGTGCGACGAGCACGGGCGGCATGGCTCAGGTAGCCGGCTTTTCGGCAGCGTTCGCGTGCAGCTCCGCCAGCCATTGGAAACACCGCGCCATGTCGGCGTCGGCTTCGGTCAGGTGCGCGGGCCGGTATTCGGTGTGGCGCACGGTGGCGGCTTCGGCGGCGAGATGGCCGCGCGTGAACCACCGCCGCAACCGCAGCGCCACACTGGGCGTGCCGCGCGGCGCGAAGACCACCACGCTGAAGCGCGTGCGCCCGTCGTCCAGCGGATGGAACGACACGAGGAAACGGCTGACGGCCCGGTCGAAGCGCGCTTCCACGATGATCATCGTGCCGACCCAACTGGCGATGGAGAGCGAGACGTTCGGTCCGGCCAGCCAACGCAACAGACGGTCGCGGAACTCCTCGCCGATGTTCACCGCGTCCCAGCGGTTGGTGCGCAGATACGGGTTGGGCTGTTCCACGAACGGCCCGGCCACCAGCCGCCGATCATGCACCGCCTGGAAGTGCGCGAGGTCGAAGGCCTGCGAGGCGACCATCAGCCAGTCGGCGTCGGCCTCGTAGCTGAAGGGTTTCGCCGCGACCAGTTCCTCGGGCTTCAAGCCCTGGAAGAACGGCAGGGGAAAGAGCGCCTTGGGTCCGTTGAAGAAAAAGACCACGCCGTGGCGTTCCTCGGCGGGATAGACTCGCTGACGCGCGAAGGCGGGAATCTCCTGAAGCAACGGCGCTCCGA
This sequence comes from uncultured bacterium, assembly GCA_965650815.1. Classification (GTDB taxonomy): domain Bacteria; phylum Verrucomicrobiota; class Verrucomicrobiia; order Limisphaerales; family CANJSG01; genus CANJSG01. Next base: position 2,315 of record CBFGQE010000462.1, on the reverse strand, counting down.
CGCAGGCGCCGTCGCAACCGTAGCGCCAGTGATGGAACGGGCAGCGGATGGTTTCGCCGACCACATCGCCGCGCCCCAGGTCTGCACCGAGATGCGCGCAGCGTCCGTCCATCACCGCCACGCGTCCGCTTTCGGTGCGGAAGGCGACGAGATCGCGCCCCAGCATTCGCAGCGAAAGCGGCCCACGCTTCAGCGCGTCGGACTCGCAGAACAGATACCAGCCGGTGGGCGAGCCGGTGAACCCTTTCGCCGCTGGCAGACGTGGAACGGAGCGGGACAACGGAGCCTCGGCCGGAATGGTCGCGTCGCGGTGCATCGCTGCGAACGGCGGCTCAGGACTTGGCGGTGCGGCGTCCGATGATCACGCCGACCACGAGGCCGATGGCCGTCCCGCCGATGCCCAGCCCCCACGCCACCTTGCGCGACATGGCGAGGAGCGGGTTGTCGAAGAGGTTGGTCGAGACGTGCAGGTTGGCGACCAGCCATTGGCCGCCTTCCTTGACCACCGTCGCGCTCCAGCGGCCGGCGATCTTGAGCTGCTTGCCGCCGACCAGTTGGAACAGCTCGTCGGTGCTGCCGAAGGCGATGCCCGTGTCGCCGCCGTGGAGGATGGTCAGCTCGTCCACCTTCAGCTCGCAGCGGTAGCTCTCCACCAGCTTGCCGGGGCCTTTCATCACGCGGTCGTTGTAGGCGCGGACGCCTTCCGGCCGGCGGCTGGTCTCGGCGTTGTGCCAGGTGATGACGACGTTCGTGTGGAGGTGTTTTTCGACGGCGGCGGAATCGCCGGAATTGATCGCGGCCATGACCTGGTCGCGCAGGGCGCGCAGTTCCTGGTGGACGGGATCTTCGGCCGGTTCGGCGGCGCGGAGCGGGAGCGAGGCCAGCAAACCAACGAGGGCGAGGATGCGCAGAAGGGTTTTCATGGGCGGGTTCCGTGGGGCACCGGGATCACGGCCGGATGGGAATCCAAAGTTGTCAGACGCACCAGACAAAATACCCTGCGCCCATGAATGCCGGAGACGCCGCCCCGCCCCGCCCGTCCGCCGTCCCCATCCGCGCGACTCCGGCCGACATGCCGGTGCCGAACGGGCTCAACGCCGTTCTCACCGTAGGAGTATTCACCGTCGCGATTGCGCTGCTCTGGCTGGCGTCGCGCGTGGAGAGCGGCTGGGCGGTATTCGGCGTGGGCGTCGCCTTCTCCTACGTGCTGCTGACGAACTACGCGCTGCTGCACGAGGCCAGCCACGGCAACTTGCAGACGGGCCCGCTGCGCAACCACCTGCTTGGCCTGATGGCGGGGCTACTCTTCCCAATGCCCTTCACGCTCATGCGCAGCACGCACCAGGGGCACCACGACCACAACCGGACCGACGTGGAGATGTTCGACCTCTACTATCCGCACGACAACAAGGTGACGAAGTTCGTCCGTTGGTATGGCATCCTCTGCGGCTTCTTCTGGCCGTTGGTGCCCATCGGCGCGGTGGTCTTCTCGGTGGCGCCGCGCAGCCTCCGAGAACGGCTCTTCACCCGCTTCAAGTCCACCGGCTACCTGCTGAACGGCGTGCGCGACGCGGGCGTGTGGCTCGTGCGGCTGGAGACCTTGGGCATCGTCGCGTTCTTCGCCGCTCTCTTTTGGCTGATGGAGCTGCGCTGGACGTCCGTGTTGATGTGTTACGCCTGCTTCGCCTTCAACTGGTCCACGCGCCAATACATCGGCCACGCCTTCACCAAGCGCGACGTGGTCGAAGGCGCCTGGAACCTGCGCCACAACCGCCTGATGAGCCTGCTGCTCCTGCACGGCGAACACGACCTCAACCACCATCGCCATCCCGAGGTGCCGTGGCGCTACCTGCCGAAGCTCTCGCCGCCCGGCGAGGAGAAACCCGGCTACCTCCGGCAATACTGGCGGCAATGGCTCGGTCCCCGGCCCAACACCGAGCCGGAGCCCGTTCCGCCCGGAGGCCGGACGGCTTGAAGCTCGCGGTGGCTCCGCCCCTTGTCGGCCTTCAGCGCGGCGCGATGGGGAGGAGGAAGGCAAAGGGGCGACGCACGAACCGTCCCAGCAGGGCGCGATAGAGCATCCGGCGCTCGGGCGCGCGCACGTCGCGGGCACGCATGGCGAGGAGGAAGGCGAGGGAAAAGCTGACCGCGACGTTCAGCAGGCCCACGCCCAGGACGCCGACGACCGAGAGCCAGAATCCCGGCGCGGAGAGCAGCTCCGGCCCGAGGCCGGTCACGGCCGCCGCCAGCGTGGCGGCCGCGAGGGTGACGTGCCGGATGTCGAGCGGCAGCCCGGCGAAGCGGAAGATCTCCGG
>CBFGQE010000461.1:0-3198 GCA_965650815.1 uncultured bacterium | reverse complement strand
GTTCCGGATCACCCGCCTTGTTCGCGGGCGGCGGCGTAGGCGAGGCAGGCTATGCCTTCGCGTAGCGCAGGCTTCCCAGCCTGCCGTGTCGCAAGTTTCCAAACTTGCGCCGCGCGGGGAGTTCCGTTGGCGGCAACCCCAGGACGCCCCGCCGACTTGGAAGTGCGGCGACACAGCAGGTTGGGAAACCTGCGCTACGGCCAAGTTCGGTCCGCTTCACGATTCGGGCTCAATCTCCCGACCTGTTCGCTGCCGGCGATGTCGGCGAGGCAGGCGGGCCTTTAGCGCTGGGGATCACGGGTTGGGAGGAGAAACGATCCGCAAACTTGCGAAGCATGATTCCAGTTCGGTCTCGTCCCATTTTGACGGGTCTATTTTTTTGCTGAGAACCGACGCCGAGGCGTGCACGTGCCCTCCCGGCACTTCCAAGAAGTAGTTCAGCTCTTTAACTGGGCCGAGCCAAGTAACCCCTGTTTGGATGAACTTCGTCCCAAAAACGTGGCCAAAGCGGACCTGTGTTACCGTTGTTGTCAGACCGTCGGCGGGCTGTGTCACGGCTGAGCGGATCGCATCGAAGTATTCGGGATTTGCCACATCTATTGCGGCGATTTTTCCGTTCCAGCGAAAAACCAACCCGGCTTGGGTGCTGGATTTCACGATCTTTGGTTTGGCTCCGGATGGAAGATCCATCCGCAGTTCGCGAATGGGTCTATCCGACTCCGCTTCCCATTCGTGGACAAGCCGTGGAACTTCATCGCCTGAGATCAGGAAGAAGCCTCTGACCCACTGGAGGCTGTCGCTCTGGTTTCCGGGAGACGCCAACCACATGTCCAGCTCGGCAAGGTCTGCTTGGATCAGGTCCTTGGCTTCGTCGTCGGAAGATCTAGCGAGCCGATTGGCCAGAAGCTTCATCAGCGGCTCCACGCCAGATTCTTCGTCCAATTCTTCCGGAGGTTTGGAGGCGAACTTCTTCCTGAACGGCTGGAGATACTTCAGCCGTTCAGGAAGTGGTGAGAGCTTTGCCGCCATACCACGGGAGAATTGCCGGTCTTGGCGGGAGGTTATTCCTCCGCGTTCGCCACGAGCTTGGCGATGACGTTGAGGTCTTCCAGCGTGGTGGTGTCGCCCTTGATGTCCTGGCCGCTGGCGATCTGCTTGAGCAGGCGGCGCATGATCTTGCCGGACCTCGTCTTCGGCAGGGCTTCGGCGAAGCGGACTTCGTCGGGCTTGGCCACGGGACCGATCTCCTTGCCGATGTGGTTGCGGAGTTCGGCCTTCAGTTCGGGGTGGGCCTTGATGCCGGTCTTGAGGGTGACGAAGCAGACGAGGGCCTGGCCCTTGAGTTCGTCGGGACGGCCCACGACGGCGGCCTCAGCCACGCTCGGGTGGCTGACGAGGGCGCTCTCGACTTCGGCGGTGCCGATGCGGTGGCCGGCGACGTTGAGCACGTCGTCGATGCGGCCGACGATCCAGAAATTGCCGTCCTTGTCCTGGCGGCAGCCGTCGCCGGTGAAGTAGCTGCCTTTGACCTCGCTCCAGTAGGTTTCCACGAAGCGTTTCGGGTCGCCCCAGATGCCGCGCAGCATGGAGGGCCAGGGCTGGCGGATGACGAGCTTGCCGCCGGAACCCTTGGGCACCGCTTTGCCGGCGTCGTCCACGACCTCGGGAAGGATGCCGAAGAAGGGCAGCGTGGCGGTGCCGGGCGTGGTGGGCGTCGCGCCGGGCAGCGGGGTGATCATGATGCTGCCGGTCTCGGTCTGCCACCAGGTGTCCACGATGGGGCAACGGCCGCCGCCGACTACCTGGTGATACCACATCCAGGCTTCGGGATTGATGGGTTCGCCGACGCTGCCGAGCAGGCGGAGGGAGGAGAGGTCGTGCTTCTTCGGCCATTGGTCGCCCCACTTCATGAAGGCGCGGATGGCGGTGGGGGCGGTGTAGAGGATGGTGACGCCGTATTTGGCGATGATGCGCCAGAAGCGGTCGGGCTCGGGCCAGTTGGGCGCGCCTTCATACATGAGGGCGGTGGCGCCGTTGGCCAGCGGGCCATAGACGATGTAGCTGTGGCCGGTGACCCAGCCGACGTCGGCGGTGCACCAGTAAACATCCTCGGGCTTGAGGTCGAAGACGTATTTGGACGTCAGCTTCGCGCCGAGGAGGTAGCCGGCCGTGGTGTGGAGAATGCCCTTCGGCTTTCCGGTGGAACCGCTGGTGTAGAGGATGAACAGGGGCGACTCGGAATCCATCGTGGCCGGAGCGCAGTCGTCGGAGACGTATTCCAGCTCGCGGTGCCACCAGACGTCGCGGCCTTCGGTCATGTGGACCTCGTTCTCCGAACGACGGACCACGACAACCTTCTCGATGGTCTTGGCCAGGAGCTGGCCGTCCGGGCCTTTGAGCGCGAGGGCGTCGTCCACGTTCCTCTTCAACGGAACAATCGCGCCGCGCCGGAAGCCGCCGTCGGAGGTCACGACCATCTTCGCGCCGGAATCCTGGATTCGGTCGGCCACCGACTGGGCGCTGAAGCCGCCGAAGACGACGCTGTGGATCGCGCCGATGCGGGTGCAGGCCAGCATGGCGATGGCGGCCTCGGGGATCATCGGCAGGTAGAGCAGGACGCGGTCGCCCTTCTTGACGCCGTTTCGCTTGAGCACATTGGCGAAGCGGCAGACCTCGCGGTGGAGCTGCTTGTAGGTGAGGACGCGTTCCTCGCCGGGCTTGCCGTCGGTGGCCGGTTCGCCTTCCCAGATGAGCGCGGCCTTGTTCGCGGTGGCGGTGCCGAGCCAGCGGTCGAGGCAGTTGGCGGAGACGTTGAGCTTGCCGCCGAGGAACCACTTCGCGTGCGGCGCCTTCCATTGGAGCGTCTTGGTGAAGGGCTTCTGCCAGACGAGCTCGGCCTTGGCCTGCTTCGCCCAGAACTTGTCCGGCGACTTCACGGACTCGGTCCAGAGCTTCTTGTATTGGGCGAGGCTCTGGATGTGGGCCTTGGAGGAGAATTCCTTGGAGGGCTTGAAGACGCGGTTCTCCTTGAGCAGGGACTCGATGTTCTTGGCGGCGGATTTTTCGGCCATAGGTCAGGTGTCGATTGGGAAAAAAGGTGCGCGGAGTCTGCGGACCCGACGCGACGAGGGTCAAGGATGCGGCCACCCCTGAAACAGGGTCCAGTCCGTGCGGGATTGGGAACCGTGGAGAAGGGGA
>CBFGQE010000460.1:0-3202 GCA_965650815.1 uncultured bacterium | reverse complement strand
GCGCGGCGGTGTGCTGCGCGGCGACAAGGCGGCTGGCGACGGTGCGGCGCAGCTTGCTCATGCGCACGGCCTGTTCCTGGCGGAACGCGCCATTGGCCGGAGCGGGCGCTGAAGGTGCGGGCTTGGGAGCAGGGGTGGCGGGAGCGGCGGGAGCTTTCTTCGCTTCCACGGCTTTGACGGCGTCTTCCTTGAGCACGCGACCGCCAGGACCGGTGCCGGTGACGTCACCGGCGGGAACCTTCGCTTCGGCCAACACGCGTTCGGCGGCGGGCATCACCTTGGGTTCGACGGTCTTCTTTTCCGCGGAAGCAGGCGCTTCGGTTTTGGCGGGGGACGGCGCCGCTGGGGCGGAGGCTGGAGCGGCTCCGGCGGCTTCGATGCTGCCGATGACTTCGCCGACCGCGGCGACGCTGCCCTGGGCTTTGAGGATCTTGCCGAGCACGCCTGAGGCGGGCGAGGGCAGGTCGACGGTCGCCTTCTCGGTCTCGATGACGACGAGGGTTTCGCCTTCCTTCACGGACTGGCCTTCGGTTTTGAGCCAGGTTCCGATTTCGACTTCGCTGATCGATTCGCCCACGGCGGGCACTTTCAGTTCAATGGCCATTTTGGAGAGTGTTTACAGGTTGGGAATGGGTTGGGTTCAGCGCTTGGCGACCGGGGCGAAGGCGCCGGCGAGCACCAGGTCCTGTTCGTGTTTGTGGCTGTTGGCCGATCCGGTCGCCGGGCTGGCGGACGCGGGACGGCTGACGCAGCTCAGGCCGCGCGTGGCGAGATGATCGCCGAAGAAGTGGCGGAAGTAGCGCCAAGCGCCCTGGTTTTCCGGTTCTTCCTGGACCCAGACCACGGGGGCCTTGGCATCGAACGACGCGAGGGCGGCGTCGAGCGTTGCGGGCGCGAGCGGGTAGAGCTGTTCGACGCGGAGGATGGCGACGTCGTGGCGGCCGAGTTCCTGCCGCTTGGCGTCGAGGTCGTAGAAGACCTTGCCGGAGCAGAGAATGACCTGCTTCACGTCGGTTGGCTTGACCGACGCGTCGCCGAGGATCGGCTGGAAGGAGCCGGTGGCCAGTTCGTCCAGCGACGACGTGACCTTGGGATGCCGCAACAGGCTCTTCGGCGTCATGACGATGAGCGGCTTGCGGATCTTGCGGAGCACTTGGCGGCGGAGCAGGTGGAAATACTGCGCCGGGGTCGAGGGATAGACGACCTGGATGTTGTCCTCGGCCACGAGGTTGAGGAACCGCTCCAGACGCGCGCTGGAATGTTCCGGGCCCTGGCCTTCGAAGCCGTGGGGCAGCAGCAGCACGAGGCCGCTGAGACGGCGCCACTTCTTCTCCGCGCTCACGAGGAACTGGTCGATCATGACCTGCGCCACGTTCACGAAGTCGCCGAACTGCGCTTCCCACATCACGAGGCCGTCCGGCCATTCGAGGCTGTAGCCGTATTCGAAACCCATCACCGCGACTTCGCTCAACGGGCTGTTGAGGATGTCCACTTGGCCCTGGCTGGGGCTGAGGTGCTGGAGCGGCACATGGACCGCGCCGGTCTCGTAGTCGTGCAACGCGGCGTGGCGGTGGCTGAAGGTGCCGCGGCCGCAGTCCTGGCCGGTGAGGCGGACGCGGAAACGGTCCGCCGCCAGGCTGGCGAACGCCGCGAGCTCGGCTCCGGCCCAGTCGAAGCCGAGCTCGCCCTTGGCCATGGCGCGGCGGTTTTCGAGGATCTTCTTGAGCTTGGGATGGACGGTGAAGCCGTCGGGCACTTCGGTCGCCTTGGTGACAAGCTCCGTCAGGCGGGAGGCAGGCACGCCCGTGTCGGCCTGGGGCACGGACGCGTCGTCGCCGCCGACGTAGTGGGCCCAGACGCCGGAGGCGAGCTCGTTGGGGAGCTTGTAGGTCTTGGATTCCGCAAGCGCGTTTTCCAAATGGTTGCGGCGCTCTTCCTCAATCTTGTCGGCTTCGGCGCGGGTCACGCCGCCGAGGGCGAGCAGGTTGTCGAGGTAGGCTTCGCGGACGTGTTTGCGCTTCTCGATGGCCTTGTAGAGCAGCGGCTGGGTGAAGGATGGCTCGTCGGCTTCGTTGTGGCCGAGGCGGCGGTAGCCGTAGACGTCGATGATGACGTCACGCTGGAAGGCGGCGCGGAACTCCATGGCGACGCTGACGGCCTGGGCCACGGCTTCCGGGTTTTCGCCGTTCACATGGAAGATGGGGATCTGAAGCATCTTCGCCACGTCGGTCGCATACATGGTCGACCGGGCCTCATGGGGCGAGGTGGTGAAACCGACCTGGTTGTTGACGATGATGTGGAGCGTGCCGCCGACGGAGTAGTTGGGGAGCTGGCTGAGATTGAGGATTTCCTGGATGACGCCCTGGCCGGCGAACGCGGCGTCGCCGTGGATCAGGAGCGCCATCGTGCGGCGGCGATCGGTGTCGCCCACGCGGTCGCTATTGGCGCGGGCGCGGCCGAGCACCACCGGGTTCACGAACTCCAGATGGCTCGGGTTGAAGCAGAGCGAGAGATGGAGCTGCTTGCCGGAGGCGGTCTTCCACTTGCGGCTGTAGCCCATGTGGTATTTCACGTCGCCGGAGCCGCGATACTTCTCGGGCTCCAGGTCGGCGAACTCGCGGAAGATGTGCTTGGGGTGCTTGCCCATGATGTTGGCCAGCACGTTGAGGCGACCCCGATGGGCCATGCCCATGTCGATCTCGGTCACGCCCTGTTCGGCGGCCTTCTCGATGGTGAGGTCGAGCAGCGGGATGAGGCTCTCGCAGCCTTCGAGGGAAAAGCTCTTCGCCCCGATGAACTTCCTCCGGATGAACTCCTCGAACATCACGGCGTCGGTCAGGCGCGTGAGGATGCGGACCTGCTGGTCCTTGGTGAGGTTGATCCGGTTCTCGTTCGGCTCCATGCGGTCCTGGAGCCAGCGGCGGATGTTGACGGAGTCGATGTGGCGGTATTCGACGCCGATGCTGCGGCAGTAGGTGTTGCGCAGGACGGAGAGGAGGTCACGCAGCTTCATCAGCTTGCGGCCGTGGCCGCCGACGCCGAGCGCGGGGAACTCCCGGTCCATGTCCACCTCGGTCAAGCCGTAGGTCTCGGGCTTGAGCTCGTCCGGCATCCGGCGCGGCTGCCCGAGGGGATCGATCTCCGCGATCATGTGGCCCCGGAAGCGGTAGGCGCGCACGAGGCGGTCGATGCGGTCTTCGAG
>CBFGQE010000459.1:0-3205 GCA_965650815.1 uncultured bacterium | reverse complement strand
GTGTCACCGACCGGACCCGGCTGGTGATGCTCGACCATGTGACCAGCAACACCGGGCTCGTCCTGCCTGTCGAACGCATCGTGCCCGAGCTGAACCGGCGCGGGATCGAGTCGCTGATCGACGGAGCCCACGCGCCCGGAATGCTGGACCTCAACGTGGCCGCTCTCGGCGCGACCTACTACACCGGCAATCTCCACAAGTGGGTCTGCGCGCCGAAGGGCTCGGCGTTTCTGAGCGTGCGGCGCGATCGGCAGGCGGCGTTGCAGCCCGCGATCATCAGCCACGGCAACAACACGCATCGGCCCGACCACAGCGAGTTCCAGGATCGGTTCGACTGGCCGGGCACCTTCGATCCGACCGCCTGGATGGCAGCGGCGGAGGCGATCCGCTGGATGGGAAATCTCCTGCCGGGCGGATGGCCTGAGCTGCGGCGGCGCAACCATGTGCTGGCCGTCACCGCCCGCCAACGGCTGTGCGAGCTGCTGGAGGTCGAAGCGCCCTGTCCCGAAAGCCTGTTGGGTTCGCTCGCCACGCTGCCCTTGCCGCCGCGTTTCCAGGGACGGCCGAAGCTCGGCAAGGTGGACGAGGAACAGGCGTGGCTCTTCGACCAACACGGGATCGAGGCTCCGCTCATCCGCATGGGCCAACCGCAGACGCGTTGGTTCCGCATCGCGGCACAGATCTACAATTCTCCGGACGAGTTCGAGTTCCTCGGAAAGGCGTTGAAGGCGCTGCCATAGCGCAGGCGCAGCGCTGGACTGAACGGGCTTCGCCTGCGACTGCCTCCTCTGCTTCAGGAGGCGGTCGCTGAGAACCGGCCTCCGGCTTGCGCTGCCGATCTCCGGCCCCATAGGCTCGGCCGACCATGCGATTGTTGGACCGATACCTCCTGCGCGAACTGCTCCTGCCGTTCGCGTATTGCCTGGTCGGGTTCACCGTCTTCTGGATCGCGGCGGACCTGCTGTTGAAGCTGGAGGACCTGAAGGAGCAGGGCAGGACGATGGCCGACATCGCCCGCTACTATGCATGGCTGTTCCCCGGCGAGGTGCTGGGCCAGATCCTCCCCGTCGCGCTGCTGCTCGCGGCGCTGTATGCGCTGACGAACCATTCCCGCCACAACGAATTGACGGCCATCCGCGCGGCGGGCGTGGGCCTGTGGCGGATCTCCGTCCCGTATCTCGCCGCCAGCGCCGCCGCCAGCCTGTTGCTGATGGCGGCGAACGAATGGCTCCAGCCCCGGGCGAACGAGGCGCTGCGCGAATTCGACGAGAAACGGCTCAACGAGACGGGACTGCACCGGAACCTCGTCTTCCGCAACGCCATCGACGGACGCGTCTGGAACGCGGAGTCCTTCAGCCTCGATTCCGGCGAGATGAACCGTCCCTTCGTGATCTGGCGGCCGCCGGATTCGGGCGAACGGCGCGAGATCTTCGCGCAACGCGCCGTGCCGGTGGACGACGCCTGGGTCTTCGAGTCCGTGCAGGAGATCGTCTATGCGGCGGACGATCCGATCCCCGTCTCGAACCAGCGCACGAACCGGCTGGTCTTCCGGGGATGGCGCGAGACGCCCGAAAGCATCCGCACGGAAATCCGCCTCAGCGGCCTTTCCTCCACGGCGGCGGCCAAGGGCGCGCTGCTCTCCCTGGGCGAGATCCGCGACTATCTGGCGCGCAATCCCGACCTGCCGCCCGAGCGCGTGCAGATCTACCGCACCCAGTTTCACGCGCGGCTCTCCGAGCCGTGGCGGTGCCTGGTGGTCGTCCTCGTAGCCATCCCCTTCGGCGCGGTCGGCGGCCGGCGCGGGAAGTTCGTGGGCGTGGCCAGCAGCATCTCCATCGTGTTCGCCTATCTCGTGCTCCTGCGGCTCGGCCTCGCGCTCGGGACCGGTGGCTACCTCCCGCCGGCCGTGGCGGCCTGGGCGCCGAACGTGTTCTTCGCGCTGGCGGGAGCCGTCCTAATCTCCCGTTCGCGCTAGATCACCTTTCTTCATGCAGATCGGGCATTTCGCGCGAAACGATGCGCTTCGCCATCCTCCAGCGGCGCCGACCGGAAGCCACGGACTTGATTCGCTCTCGGCGGCTTCCGCAGACTGGGCGCGTGGTGATCGTTGGATTGCTCTGGAAGGCGGTTCAACCGGGACAAGTCGTATATGGGAACACCGAGAGTCGTGAACCATCCGCAAGCCGCGCGGATGCGTTCTTCGTATCTGTTGAGCGGCTGTGCCGTGGCGGTGGGCACCTACGCCGGAATCCATCTGGCTTTCCACCGGCAAGAATCCGTCAGCGGGCTGATCGTCCTGGCCGTGCTGGTGCCGTCGTTCCTGCTGGCCCTGGCGGTAGGCACGGGGCTCTGGAAGCGGTTCTGGCGTTCGGCGGAATGCCCCGGTTGCCGCTGCCGGTTGAGCTTGGGAACGGGCCGCACCGAAGCGGGCGGGCGCTGGGGCTACCAATGCGCCCAGTGCGAAACCTTCTACGATTCCGGCGTGGGTGATTCCTCGGCCACGCCGTGAACCGGGGCGCGGGCTCACGTCCGCGCTCCTGCCGCATCGACTCTTCAAAGGCACCTACTCGGCTTCGTCTCCGGGCGCGTCTTCCATGTCGCCCGGCTCGCTGTCCGACTCCGGACCGATCAACACCACGAACTCGCCCTTGATCGACCGGCCCTTGAGCTTGGCTACGATCTCCGCCGGCGTGCCGCGCAGGAATTCCTCGAACTTCTTCGTCAGCTCCCGCGCGAACACCGTGCGGCGGGCAGGGAAGACTTCGGCCAATTCGCCCAGCAGCTTCTCCACGCGGTAGGGCGATTCGTAGAGGACGAGCGTGCCGTCGAAGCCGCGCAGGCTCTCCAGCTTCTTCCGGCGCTGGCCGGACTTGTGCGGGAGGAAGCCGATGAAGTGGAACTCGTCCGTCGGCAATCCGCTTGCCGTCAGCGCCACCACCAGCGCGCAGGCCCCGGGCACGGCTTCGACGCGGAACCCGGCCTCCACCGCCGCACGCACGACCCGTTCGCCCGGATCGCTGATGCCGGGGCTGCCCGCGTCGCTGACCAGCGCGACCTTCTCGCCGTTGGCCAGGCGCTTCAGGATCTCCTCGCTGCGGCTGGCCTCGTTGAACTTGTGGTAGCTCAACAGCGGCTTGCGGAAGCCGAAGTGCGTCAGCAGCTGGCCGGTGCGCCGGGTGTCCTCCGCCGCCACCACGTCGCACTC
>CBFGQE010000458.1:0-3214 GCA_965650815.1 uncultured bacterium | reverse complement strand
CGGGCGATCTCGCGGAACTGCCGGCGGGCCAGTTCGGTGCCGTTGACGCAGGCGAGCAGATCGGCGAGCAGGTTCTCCGGCGACAACACCGCGCGCCAATCGTCCTCGGTCAGCTCCAGTCGCTGCACCGGCAGCAGCTCGAACCCGTAGTCGTTGACCGCCACCGTGGCGGTGATCGGTGTGCGGCGAGACAGACGAAAGGCGACCAGCGCGCCAAGGCCTTCGTGGGTCAGGCGTCCGCCGAAGGAATAGACGAACCAGTGGCGGCCTTCGCGGCTTTCGGTCGTTTCCACCAGCAGCTCGTCGGGCGCGGGCAGGATCGACCAAGCGGCCTGCAGTTCCAGCACACCGCGAGCGTGGCCGAGTTCGGCGGAGGGGAATCGCCCGTGGCGCGCCGCGTCGAACTGCCGGCGCACGGCGGCGGCCAGTTGGCTGGAGAGCGGCGAGCGACCGCCTTCCCAGACGGGAACCGCCCCTTCGGGTTTCTTCGCGGCGCGCACCCAGGCGGTGGTTTGGTGGACACGGATCAGCTCCAGGAAACGTCCGGCAAAGACGAACCGGCTCTTCGGCTTCAAACGGCCGATGAACGATTCCTCCACCGTGCCAAGACTGGCGCCATTGAGGAACTTCACCGCCACTGCGCCGTCGCTGGTGATGGTGCCGATGGACATGCGGTGCAGGCGCGCGACCAGCGGCGAAGACACACCGAGCCGACCGTCGGAGTCCACCGTCACCCGGCAATACTCGGGATAGGCGCGCAGCGACTTGCCGCCCTGGGTGACGAACGACAGCACCCAACCGAAGGCTTCGTCGGTCAGCTCGCGGAAGGCGTGGGTGGAACGCGCCTCGGCCAACACCTCCGCCTGCGTGGCTCCCGCCAGCGCGAGGGTGACGACGTGTTGGACCAGGACATCGAGCGGCAGGCGCAGCGGAATGCGCGGCTCCAGTTGGTCGGCGGCCATGGCGTCGCGCGCGGCGGCGTATTCCACCAGCTCCAGCGCCTGCGTCGGCACACAGACCACGCGGCTGGTCGCACCGGGCTGATGGCCGCTGCGGCCGGCGCGTTGCAACAATCGGGCGACGCCCTTCGGTCCGCCGATCTGGATGACCTGTTCGACGGGCGAAAAATCGACGCCGAGATCGAGGCTGGAGGTGCAGACCACGGCGCGGATCGTGCCTTCGCGCAGACGGCGCTCAACCGCTTCGCGCTCGTCGCGGTTGAGCGATCCATGATGGATGCCGAGATCGGCGGCCCATTCCGGCTTGGCTTCCAACAGCGCGCGGAACCACAGCTCGGTCTGCGAACGGGTGTTGGTGAAGAGCAGGGTGGTCTTGGCGGCGGCAATGCGTTCGATCACTTCGGGCAACAACTTCAGCCCGAGATGGCCCGCCCAGGGGAAACGCTCCATGTCGGACGGCAGCACCGTCGTCACCTCCACCGCCTTGGGCGCGTCGCCCGGGATCAAGCGCCGTGGACCGGCGTGGTCGCCGAGCAGCGCGTCGAGCGCTTCGTCGAGATTGCCAAGCGTGGCGGAAAGTCCCCAGGTCCGGAGCTGCGGACACCAGCGCCGGAGCCGCGCCAAGGCCAATTCCGTCTGCACCCCGCGTTTGCTGCCCAGCAGCTCGTGCCATTCATCGACCACCACCCAACGGAGCTGGGCGAACTGCGCTTCGGTCTCCGGATGACTCAGGAGCAGCGAAAGGCTTTCCGGCGTGGTGACCAGCGCGGTGGGCAGGCGGAGCCGTTGTTTGGCTTTGCGCGCGCTGGAGGTGTCGCCGGTGCGGAGATCGATTTCCCAGGGCAGTCCCAGTTCATCGATGGGCGCCCGCAGGTTCAGCACGGTGTCGTGGGCCAAGGCGCGGAGCGGGGTCAGCCACAGCACGCGCAAGGGTTCCGGCTTCTTGGGCCAAGCCGTCGTGTCGGAGTGCTCCGTCAGCCAGTCGGACACGGGCTGGAGCCAAGCGGCGAGGGTTTTGCCGAGCCCAGTCGGCGCGTGGATCAAGCCGCTCTCTCCCGCCAAACCGGCGCGCCACGCGGTTTCCTGGAAAGCAAAGGGCTTCCATCCGCGCCGTGCGAACCAGCCACGCAGCGGCTCCGGTAAGGCCGAGGCCGGAACGATGGCGGATGGATGGGCGGCGCTTTTCAAGGCAGGCCGGGAATGTGTCCGGCGGACCGGGGCCGTCAATGGCGGGCGGTAAGTCCATGGGAATGGCGGGAACGGTCCGAGGCTTTGGCATTGAGCGGCGGAGGCGCGCGCACCTACGGTCTCGCAGTTCCCGAAAAGACCATGAAAACCATCCGGCTCTCCGTGCTGTCCGCGCTTCTTCTGGGTTCCATCGCCGCGTCCGCCGCCGCACCGGGCGTGGTCTCCGAAGGGTTCCTCTATGAGAAGGCTTCGTTCCCGTCGTGCCATGCTTCCACACTGGTGGAGACGAAGGACGGGCTGCTCGCGGCGTATTTCGGCGGCACCTACGAACGGCATCCTGACGTGGCGATCTGGACTTCGCGACGCGTCAACGGCGCCTGGCAGCCACCCGTCGAGGTGGCCAACGGCGTGGAGTCGCCGACGGTGCGTTATCCAACTTGGAACCCCGTGCTCTTCCGCGCCAAGGACGGACCGTTGCGGCTCTTCTACAAGGTCGGCCCGAGCCCGAGCGAATGGTGGGGAATGGTCATGACCTCGGACGACGACGGCCGGACCTGGTCGAAGCCCGTGCGGCTGCCCGACGGCATTCTCGGTCCGATCAAGAACAAGCCGGTGCAGCTGGCCAACGGCGACGTCGTCTCCGGCACCAGCACCGAGGGCGACGCCGGGTGGCGCGTGCATTTCGAGCGTTCGACCGATGGCGGCGCGACGTGGACGGCGACGCCGCCGCTGAACGACGGCAAGATATTCGCCGCGATCCAGCCGAGCATCCTGCTCCATGCCGCCCAACGGCTCCAGGCGCTGGGCCGCACGAAAACGAACGGCGTCTTCGAGATCTGGTCGCAGGATGGCGGCAAGACTTGGGGCTCGATGACCGCGACGAGCCTGCCGAATCCGAACTCGGGCACCGACGCGGTGACGCTGCGCGACGGGCGGCATCTGCTGGTCTATAACCACAGCGACACCCCGAAGATCCGCAGCCCGCTGAACGTCGCGTTGTCGAAGGACGGCAAGCACTGGGAAGCCGCGCTGGCGCTGGAGGACGACGCGAAGGCGCCGAACGGCTT
>CBFGQE010000457.1:0-3218 GCA_965650815.1 uncultured bacterium | reverse complement strand
TTGGTGTCGGCGTAGCGGGCGACATCCAGCCAGAACCGGCCCCAGCGTTCGCCGTGGCGAGGCGAGGCGAGCAACCGCTCCACGACCCGCTCGTAGGCATCGGCGGAACGGTCGGCCAAGAAGGCGTCCACTTCCTCGGGTGTCGGCGGCAAGCCGGTCAAATCGAGCGAGAGCCGACGGAGCAACGTGCGCTTGTCCGCTTCGGGCGCGGGTTTGAGCTTCTTGGCCTCCAGCTTGGCCAAAACGAAGGTGTCCACCGGCGACTTCACCCATTTGCGGTCTTTGACCTTGGGTTCCGATGGCAAGGCGATGGGCTGAAATGCCCAATGCTCCTTTTTCGCCCGGGCGATGTCCTGGGCCGGAGCCAACGGCGCGCCCGTTCGCGGATCGGGCGCGCCGAGCTTCACCCAGGCTTCCAGCGCGGCGATCTGTTCGGCGGAGAGTTTGCCGCCTTCTTTCTTGGGCGGCATGGCGGTGTCTTCGTCGGCGTAGCGGACGGCCTGGATCAGAAGGCTTTTGTCCGGATCACCGGCCACGATGGCGGGACCGCTGTCGCCGCCTTTGAGGAGGCCGTCCTTGGAATCGAGCACCAAGCTGCCCTTGGACTTGCCCGACTCCGCGCTGTGGCACTTGTAGCAGGATTCGACGAGGATCGGCCGAATCTTGGACTCGAAGAATTCGACGTGTTCGGCGGGGAGATCGGCGGCCTGCGCGGAGACGAGGCCGAAGAACAGGAGGAGGCCCGTCGCGATCCTCGTCTTCGTCCTCCTCATCCTCTTCGTCCAATTCAAGAGAGACGAGGACGAGGAGGAAGACGAAGAGGAGGAACCTTCTTTCCGACTAAGATGCTCCCTCTTCACGCGATCAGTTCCTTCACCACATGCCCATGCACGTCGGTCAGGCGGAAATCCCGGCCGGCGAACCGGTAGGTCAGCTTCTCGTGGTCGAAGCCCAGCAGCGCCAAAATCGTCGCGTGCAGGTCGTGGATGTGGACCGGCTTCTCCACCGCCTTGAAGCCGAACTCGTCGGTCGCGCCGTGGACGTAGCCGCCCTTCACCCCGCCGCCCGCCATCCACATGGTGAAGCCGTAGTGGTTGTGGTCGCGCCCGTTCACCTTGCCGGCATTCGCGCCGGGCGTGGGCAGTTCGACGGTCGGCGTCCGGCCGAATTCCCCGCCCCAGATGACCAGCGTATCCTCCAACATGCCGCGCTGCTTCAGATCCTTCAGCAAGGCACCAACGGCCTGGTCGCTCTCGCGGGCCAAGCGCCGATGGCCGTCCTCGATGTCGTCGTGGTTGTCCCACGGCTGCCCGTCACCGTGCCAGAGCTGGACGAAGCGCACGCCCCTCTCGACCAAGCGCCGCGCGATCAGGGTCTGCCGCCCCTGGACGTTGTCGCCGTAGAGGCTGCGGATCGCTTCCGGCTCCCGTTTGATGTCGAAGGCGTCGGTCGCCTCCATCTGCATCCGGTAGGCGAGCTCAAAGGATTGGATGCGCGCCTCCAACTGGGCGTCCTGCTGCGAGCGTTCGGCGTGGCGGCGGTTCAGTTTGTTCAACAGGTCGATCTGGGCGCGCTGGTCTTTCTGCGACACCTGGCCGTTGCGGATGTGTTCGATCAGGCGGTCCACGTCGCTGTGGGACGAATTCAGGTAGGTGCCCTGGTAGATGCCGGGGAGAAAGGCGCTCTGCCAGTTCTGCGATTCCTGGATCGGATAGCCACCCGGGCACATCGCGATGAAGCCGGGCAAGTTCTGGTTCTCCGATCCGAGGCCGTAGTTGATCCACGAGCCCATGCTCGGCCGGGGTAACCGCGCGTCGCCGCAGTTCATCAGCATGAGCGACGGCTCGTGGTTCGGCACGTCGGCGTGCATCGAACGGATGACGGCGATGTCGTCGATGCTCTCGGCGACCTTAGGGAACAGCTCGCTGACCTCGATGCCGCTCTGGCCGTATTTCTGGAAGGCGAAGGGAGACTTGAAGGCCGCGCCGGTCTTCCGCTCCGTGCGGAGATCCAGCGGAATGGCTTGGCCATGTCGTTTGGTCAGCTCGGGCTTGGGATCGAAGGTGTCCACCTGTGACGGACCGCCATTGGCGAAGATGTGGATGACCCGCTTGGCCTTGGCCGCGAAATGGGGCGGACGGGGAGCCAACGGCGAATTCATCACCGCGTCGTCGGCCAAGAGCTTGGGTCCGACGAGCGAGGCGAGCCCCAGCGCGCCGAAGCCGATGCCGCAACGGCTCAGGAAATCCCGCCGGGACAGAATCCGGTCTTCCAATCGGGGCGCGTGGTGCATGGGCAAAAGAGTGCTTCAACGTCGCACAGGCGACAAGGGACTCCGACGCACCCGTTTGGGGTGGGCTTCAAAGGGAACGCCCAAAAAGCACCGACATTTTTTGCCCGCTGCTCGCGGGCCGGGCGGAACCCGGCTTACTTCACGCCGAACCCATCGGGCATCGGCACCAGCCGCCATTGCCCCGGCTCCAGTCCCTCCACCGTGAACTCGCCGAACCGGCTGCGATGAAGTTTCGCGACCGGACAGCCCTGGCTGCCGAACATGCGTTTCACCTGGTGGTATTTGCCCTCGGTCAGTTCCAGACGGGCTTCGCGGGACGAAACGATCTCCAGCTTGGCCGGGAGACACGGTTTGTCTTCGCCTTCGAGCTGGAGCGTGCCGGAGGCGAACAGATCGACCAGTTCCGGCCGCAGATCGGCCTCGACGGCCACCTCGTAGATCTTCGGCACCTTGTGCTTGGGCGAGGTCCAGCGCTGGACCAACGAGCCGTCGTCGGTGACAAGCAGCACGCCCGTGGTGTCCTTGTCGAGACGGCCGATGGACGTGGCGGGCGGGTTCCGATTGGCCCAGCGCGGCGGCAAGATGTCGTAGATTGTCGGCCCGTCGCGTTCGTCGTGGGAACAGATATATCCGGCCGGCTTGTGGAGAACGGCGAGCAATCCCCGGGGGCAATCCAGCGGCTCGCCATCGACCGTCACGGTCAAGGGATCGGCCTTGGCGTCGAAAGCTTTCGGAGGCGCGCCGTTGACCAGCACCCGGCCGCCCTTGACCCAATAACGGGCCTCGGAGCGGCTGCAATAGCCGTGGCTGGAGAGAATCTGGTCGATGCGTCGCGGCGACATGTGGCGAGTTCAACCGCCACGCTTCCTCGAAACAAGAGCGCAGGCTCTGAATCACGGCGGCAGTCAGAGCAGGACAGGCTTCC
>CBFGQE010000456.1:0-3223 GCA_965650815.1 uncultured bacterium | reverse complement strand
CAGAGACTGCGAAGGAACGCGAGCAGACGGTCTCCGGGTTTGAAGCGTCGCGAGCGACCTTTGGGTTGTCGCGTCCTCGCGAGGATTTGCTCCTTCATCGACAGGTTGGCGTCGAGGTAGACTTGGGTTGTCTCCAGGGACTCGTGCCCGAGCCAGATCGCGATCAGAGACCGGTCCACTCCGGCGTGCAGCAACTCCATCGCCGCCGTGTGACGCAACATGTGGGGCGTGACTCGTCGCCCCCGGAGCGAGCCGCACTTTTTCCCGGCCTCGGTCGCGTGTTTGGTCAGCAAATCCTGCGCCGCATCGTGACTCAGCCTTCCTCCGCGTGAGCTGGGGAAGAGATAGTCGGAGGGCTCGATTGGGTTCTGATGCTCCCTCCAGTCGCGCAGCACCCGGGCGGTGGCGCGGGTGAGCGGCGTGCACCGCTCCTTCCTTCCCTTGCCTTGGCAGCGCACGTGCGCTCCGGGACCGAGCACAACATCGCGCGGCCCCAAGCCAGTCACCTCCGCCAACCGCAACCCCGTCTGCATCATCAACAGCAGGAGCGCGTAGTCGCGCCTGCCCAGCCACGTGTCGCGGTCAACCGCATCCAGCACCGCCGCCACCTCCGCCTGGCTCAGGAACCCCACGACCTTTCGGGCGCATCGTTTGGGCGGGATCGCCAGCACTCGGTGGATCAGCCCCGCGTGCTCCGGGCATTCAATCAGCGCATGCCGATAAAAGGAACGCAGGGCGGTCAAACGGAGGTTCCGGGTCCGGGGCGCGTTGCCTCGCTCTCGCTCCGTCATGTCCAGGAACCGGCCGATCAGATCCGCCGTCAGGTCCGCGAGCGTCAGACGCTCGGGCGGCCGGGACGTCGTCTTTTCCGCAAACACGAGCAACAGCCGGAAGGTGTCACGGTAGGCGCTGATCGTGTGCCCGCTCACGTTTTGCTGGGCCACGAGGCGCTTGCAAAAGAAGCTCTCGATCAGGCGAGGAAGCTCATTGGGCGCGATCATCGGCGACTCCTTTCCACCGGGTTTCGAGCCGGCTTGCGGCCGCCGCGCGGAGGGTGGGCGTGCTGCTCAGATACCAATAGGTCGCCGCCACGTTCACGTGCCCGAGCAGCGTCGAGAGCGCGGGCAGGCGCGACTCCACGTCGTAGTTTTTCCGCCGATACCACTTGCGCAGCGTCTCCACCGCGAAGCGATGTCGCAGGTCATGGATTCTCATGTTCGGGCGCCCGGCCCCGGTCATTCCCGATCTTTGGAGCAGCACCCGGAAGGACGTCCTCAGCCAGCCGCCGCTCAGGACCGTGCCGCGATTGGAGACGAAGAACAGATCGCCCGCGTCCGACACTTTTTCCCCGCGCCACCCCTCCCGCAGGTGGCGGTCCCGGCGACGGGCGTAGTCGCGCAACACCTTCAATGTCGTGCCATGCACGGGGACCATCCTCGACTTTCCAAACTTCCCCCCGCGGATCGTAAGAACGCCCTCTTCCCAGTTCACGTCGCTTCGGCGAAGCGCGGTCGCCTCCCCGACCCGCATGCCCGTGACGGCCAGCAGGCCGAACAGCGCGTGCAGGGTCCATGGACGAAGCCCTCGGGTCGCGGTCGCATCGACCTCCAGCGCCGCCGCGAGTAATCGCGACAACTCGGGTTGAGTGCATAGCCGCGGTTTGGCCCGCGTTTTCCCGCTCCGGATCAATCCCGCCGGCGGGATCTCGTGCTTCGGTTCGAACGCGTGCAGGTGCCGGGCAAAACCGCGGATGGACACCAGCCGTCCGACCCGCCCGACAACGCCCACCGCTTCGTTCGCACAGGCAAACTCCAGGGCCAGCTCCGTGGTGATGTGATTCGCCTTCCGTTCCGCCAAAAACGCGGCGAAGCGCCTCAAGTGGGTTTCATCCACCTCCAGCTTGAAGCCCATTCCCCGGCGCAGCCGCAGATACTCGTCGATCTCGCGGGGCATCGTCTTCATCTCGCACCTCCCGGCCACGCCATCGCCAGCGGGCGTAGCGCCTTCATGTCCACCTTGGCGTAGATCGCCGTCGTGCTCACATCCCGATGGCGCAGGACGCGTCCGATCTGCGGCAGACTCGCCCCTTGGCGCAAAAGCTCCGACGCCAGACTATGCCGGAACGTGTGCGCGCCCAGGCTGGCGCCTTTCAGACCGGCGCGCAGGAACGCGCTCCGCGCCACTCCGCCGACGGCGATTCGAGTAATACCTCCCGCCGGGGCCATAAACCGCAGGAACACCTCGCGACATCGGCACGGCGTGCGCGCCGTTTTCAAGTATCGCGCCAAGGCCCGCGCGACGTCAGCCGGCAACGGCAGATGGATAGAGCGATCTGATTTGGCCGAACGGATGAGCAGACGCCCCGCGTCCCAATCCACGTCCTCCAATCGCAGGGCCGCCACCTCGCACGAGCGCAGACCGAGCCGCGCCAGCAGCAGGATGATCGCATGATCACGCCGCTCCTTCGCCGTCTCTTTCCCCTGCGCATCCAGCACCCTTTGAAGCTCCCTTGCCGACAAGCATCGCGGCAGCCTGGCCTGCGCCCAGCCGGCCACCTTGGGAACCGCGAGGCTCAGGTCGGATGTGATCTCGCCCCGAAGCCGCAGGAAGCGAACAAACGCCTTCACGCCGCTCGTGGCCGAGGCGGCGGCCGCACGACCGTGACGCTCCACGTAGGATTGGAAAAAACGCACGATGGCCGCGCTGGTCAGGTGCCTCGGCTCCTTGACCTCCCGCAGCAGCCGTCGAACCGGCAGGCAATAGTTCGCCACGGTGGTTTCGGGGCAGCCTCGGCCCTCACGCAAGTGGCGAGCGAACGCCTCGACCCAAGGCTCGTCTCGCTCGCAACGAACGACCGGCGGACAGGCCGCGATCCCATCCCGGTTGAGCATCGTCAAAAACCGCGCCAGCGTCCGCCGCTTCGGGACCAACCGGGAGCGGCGTGTTCTCATGTGGTGCGCGAGGAACCGCGCCATCACCCGCTCCGCGAGGCATTCGGGCATCAATCCTTGGCGCTCCATCCATGCGGCCAAGTCATCAAGCAGAAGCCGGTCGTAATGCAGCGTCGCCCGCTTGAAGCCGCGTCGCTGCATATCCCGCAGGTAACGCATCACGTGATCGTGCAGGTGTCCTCCACGGGCGCTCGGAACATAATCCAGCTTGATTGGTGTTTTCATGCGGGCGCAGTTTGCGCCCGCCGGAGACCAATCACGCCCGCCAATCC
>CBFGQE010000455.1:0-3227 GCA_965650815.1 uncultured bacterium | reverse complement strand
TTTCGGATTTCAAGGCGACGGAGGGTTGGACGGTTTCAGGGTTCGCGTTTCCGGGAGGCGATGAGTTCGGCGGCCTTCGCGGCGATGATCTTCTCGCAAGCGGCGATCTCGTTGCGGCGCTGTTGCAGGTAGCTGTCCGCGATGGCCTGGAGGTCGTCCACGTTGTAGAGATATACGTTCTCCAGGAAGTTCACCTCGGGCTCGATGTCGCGGGGCACGGCGATGTCGATGAGGAGCAGGGGACGGTTGTGGCGCTGGGCCAAGAGCGGCGCGAGCTTCGCGCGGTCGAGCACGTAATGCGGGGCGGAGGTGGAGCTGATGACGATGTCCACATCGGCGAAGATGGAGCCCCACTGATCGAAGTGTATGGCGCGTCCGCCGAGCTCTTGGGCCAGGACTTCGGCACGGTCGTAGGATCGGTTGGAAACCAGGATGCTCTTGGCCCCTCGGCTCAACAGCGCGCGCGCCGCCTTCTCCGAAGTGTCGCCCGCGCCGAGCACCATGACTTGGCGGTCGTTCAAGGAGCCGAAGATTTTCTCCGCCAGTTCCACGCTGGCCGACGCGACCGAGATGCTGCCGCGCTGGATGCCCGTCTCGGTGCGGAGCTGCTTGGCCACGTTGAAAGCCTTCTGGAACGCCTTGTTCAGGCGCGAGCCGGTGTGCTTGTGCTGGAGCGCGAGGTCGTAGGCCTTCTTGAGCTGGCCCAAAATTTCCGTCTCGCCGAGGACCATCGAATCCAAGCCGCTGGCGACCTTGAAGAGGTGCTCCAGGCTGTGCGGTTCACCGAGACGATAGAGCTCCGGGCCGATGTGGTCGGTGTGTTGGCGGGAGTCGGCGAGGAATCGTTCCAGGCGGACAAAAGCCTCGGCTTCGGAGAGCTGGGTGGCGGCGTAGAGTTCGACGCGGTTGCAGGTGGAGAGGATGACCGCCTCGCTGGCCAGCCCGGCGTCGCGCAGATGGGCGAGCGTCTCCGGGATGGCCTGCTCGGCAAAGGCGAAGCGTTCCCGCAACGTCACGGGCGCCGTATGATGGCTGAGGCCGAGGACGACGACGTTCACGGATGGTGGATGGGGGAGCCGAGATTGGAACCCCAGAAAGTCAGGATGATGATGATGAAGCCGCCGACGGCTCCCCAGGCGAAGCGGCGGCCGCGCTGGGAGAAACCCCAGCGCATCACCATCAACGCCAAATACAGCAGCCACAGCCCGATGGACCAGATCACCTTCAGGTCGCCGAAGAAGGTCTGCCCCTCCGGCAACGGCACCCAGATCGCGCCGATGGCCAGACCGGCGGTCAGGAGCACGAACCCCGCGACCATCAAGCGCCCGACCGTTTGCTCCAGCTTCTGGATCGACGGCAAGAGCGAGAGCAGGGCGCGGGTCTTGTGCCGCTTCAGGTCGTTTTCCTGCGTCAGGAACATCAGGCCCGCCACACTGGCCAGGCCAAAGGCGGCGTAGGCGAGGAGGATCATCGCGGCGTGCAGGCTGGTGGGGCCGTTGGCGAAGTTCGGATGGCCGTCATGCTTGACGTCGAGCGACGGCATGAGGGCGAAGACGCCGATGCAGAACAGGACCGGCGACGCGAAGGCGCCGACGAAGCGGAGCTTGGGCGAGAAGTTCAGCCCGTTGCAGACGCCGGCGATGCTCCAGGTGAGGAAGACCATCGCCTCGTAGAGGTTGTTCACCGGGCAACGGTCGAAGTAGAGGCCCCGCTTGCAGAGCGCGACGGTGTTCAGCACGAAGCCGACGAGCAGGATGGCGAAATTGGTCCGGTCGTCCTGCCGGAAGCCGCGCCGCCAGAGGAAGACCGAATAGACCATGCTCACGCCGTAGAACAGCACGGCGAGCGCGAAGAAGGTTCGGTCGTTGAACACGCGCGGAAACTAAGGGCACGCCCGCTCGGGGCAAGACGGCAATTGGTCGTGCCCGGCCGGAAACTGCCCTCGGCTCAGCGGGTCACGGCCCGGTAGATCCGCAAGGCCTGCGGCGCGGCGTTCGTGTCGGTGGCGACGACGAAACCATTGGTCAGAGCCCATCGCGGATTGGGAAGCGTCTGCCAGGCCGGGTCGGCTTCCGTGGGAACTTCCGGCCGCCATTGTAGTTCCAAGGCCGAGAGGAGGAACGGAGTGCCGCCGTCCTGGTCTTGGAGCCGGAGCCGGAAGTGGCCGTTTTCCAAGCGCTCCGGCGCTTCCAAGATCGGCGGATAGAGGGCGCGGACGGAGGACTTGAAGATCACGCTTTGGCCGAGGCCGTTCGAGATCGCGACCGAATACCAACCGGTCTTCGCCCGATCAATTCCGGTGACGGAGAGGGTCGGCTGGGTTTCCCCGACCAAGGCGGTGGCGTCGCGGAACCACTGGTAGGAAAAGGGACCCCCGGAAGCTGGTTCTACGGCCAGTTGAGCCGACCCGCCGGGAGCGACCGGATGATCCGCCACCGGAGGAGCCACGGTGAACGGCGCGGAGCGGCGGATCACCGAACTGCCGGAATCGGCCAAGTAGATGGTGCCGTCCGGCGCGACGGCCAGTCCGGTGCGGGTAGTCCGGAACGAAGCGCTTCGCCCCGTTCCATCCAGATGGAGGTTGCGGTTCACATCTCCCGCCATCGGCAGGACTTGGCCGCTCGGAGTGGCTTTCATCAAGGCCCCGCCGTGGCTGAAAAGGTAGTTGCCAGCCAAATCCAAAACCCCGCCGTAGGCGAAGCTGCTGAGGCCCGAGACGCGGGTCACGATGCCGTTTGAGGTGAACCGATAAACTCCGCCCAGGCTCTGGGAGGTGAAGAAGCCGTTGCCAAAGTCGTCCACCGCCAACCCCGTGGGGGTGGAGGCCGTGGACTTGGTGGTTTGCCCCGCCACCGTGACGACAACGCCGGCTGGGCTGATGCGGCGGATTCGGTTGTTGCCCCACTCGGCCACGAAGACATGGCCCGAGCCATCGACGGCCACGGCGCTGGGTTGGGCAAAGCGCGCGGTTTCGTTGGTGCCGTCGATGCTGCCAAAAGTTCCGGGCAGTCCCGCCAAGGTGCTGACGAGACCGGCGGGAGTGATCTTGCGAACCGCGTGGTTGAAGTTGTCGGCCACGTAGAGGTTGTCGTCGGCGTCGATGGCGAGGCCTTCGGGGGAATTGAAGCGGGCTTCCGCGCCGACGCCGTTGTTCGTGCCCGTGGTCCAAGGTTGCCCGGCGAAGGTGCTGACCACGCCATCACGGGTGATCTTGCGGATCACGTGCG
>CBFGQE010000454.1:0-3234 GCA_965650815.1 uncultured bacterium | reverse complement strand
TCCAGCTCCGCGCCGGCCAGGGGATCGTTGGCCTTCACCGAGTGGCGGCAGACGGTCTTGGCCACGACGTGTTCGCCGAGGCGGACGCTGTTGACCTTGTCGCCGGCGGCCTTGAGTTCGTCGATCAGCTCCAGCACGAAGCGGCGGGGTTCGCCCGCCTTCACGAAGGGCGGCAGGGCATCCAACAGGAAGGTGCGTTCGCCGAACTCGCTCAACCCCACGCCGAGTCGGGTGAGCACGCCGAGATTGTCGCGGAGGAAAAGCGCGTCCTTGGGACTCAGCTCGATGGTCTCGGGCAACAACAGCCGCTGGGACGGCGCGCTGCCCGCTTCCTCCAGTCGCCGCAACATCTGCTCGAAGAGGATGCGTTCGTGCGCCGCGTGCTGGTCGAGCAGCACCAAACCGCGGTCCGACTCCAGCACGACGTAGAGCCGGCCGACGACGCCGACGAGCCGCAAGGGGACGTGGAGGAGGGGGACGGGCTGGGAGGAGGAACCGATGCCGGATGACGGATGCCGGATGCCGGAGGGGGGCAGAGGCAGGGGAGCAGGAGAGCCGGGGAGCAGGGGAGGAACGGAGGGCGCGGATTCTGGCGAAGAAACGTCCTGAGGCTGCGCAGCCAAACCGGTATCCGGCATCCGGTATCCGGGATCAGTCTGCTTCGCCGCCTTCACAAACAACGGTTCCGCCTGCACGGCCAAAGGCGGTTGGGCTGGCGCGGCGAGGTCGAGCTGATGCGTCCGTGGTCCGTGGGCCGGGGGCCGTTGATCCGATGCCGGACGTAGGATGCCGGATGCCGGGGATTTGGATGAAGATTCAGATGAAGAACCAGCAGAAGCCGCCCCACTGGCCACTGACCACTGACCACTGACCACTGACGATGCGCCTTCCTCCGCATGATACGCCAACAGCGCGCGCTTCACCGCCTCCGCCACGACGCGACGCACGCCGCGTTCGTCATGGAACTTCACCTCGCGTTTGGCGGGATGGATGTTCACGTCCACCAGCGCGGGATCGATCTCCAGGAAGAGGCAGCAGACCGGGTAACGGCCCTTCATCAGCGCGGTGTGGTAGCCCTCGACGAGCGCCATGTTCAGCCCGCGATGTTCGATGGGGCGGCGATTGACGAAAAGGTGCTGGTCCTCGCGGGAACCGCGCGACACGCCGGGCGCGCCGATCAAGCCGCGCACGCGGCAGGTGATCCGCTCGACCGGACGCGGGGCATCGTGGGCGAAATCAACCGGGTCCTCGCCCGGATCGCGCACCGCGCCGAGATCGCCGGTGAAGTCCACGGGGATGAGGCGGGTTTCCGACGGGAGCAACGCCTTCCAGCGTTCCCGCAGCGCGGCGATGGGATCGGTTTCCCGCGCGGCGGGCATTTGCCAGACGGTGCGGCCATCGCGGACGAAGTGGAACGCGATGAGCGGATGGGCCAGCGCCGCCAACGTGAGGTAGTGCTGGACGTGGGCGGCCTCGGTGTCGTCGCTGCGGAGGAACTTGCGCCGCGCCGGCACGTTGAAGAAGAGCTGGCGCACCTCCACGCTGGTGCCGGGCGCGCCGCCCGAAGCCTTCACGTCGGTCAGCTTGCCGCCGTTGATCAGGATCTGCGTGCCCTCGGGGCTGTCGCTCTCGCGCTCGCGCGTGGTGAGGGTGAAGCGGCAGACGCTGGCGATGCTGGGAATGGCTTCGCCGCGAAAGCCCATCGTGGCGATGCCCGCGAGGTCCTCGGCGCTGCGGATCTTGCTGGTCGCGTGGCGTTCCAGGCAGAGGAGCGCGTCGTCCTTGCTCATGCCCGTGCCGTCGTCGACCACGCGGATCAGGCTGCGGCCGCCGGCAGCGATCTCCACGGAGATGCGGGACGAACCGGCGTCGAGCGCGTTCTCGACGAGCTCCTTCACCACGCTGGCAGGCCGTTCCACCACCTCGCCGGCGGCGATCTGGTTGGCGACCTGTTCGGAGAGGAGACGGATGCGGTTCATCGACGCGCCGAGACAACCACGGAAGGGACGGGATGAAAAAGGAATGTTGTTCGCAGGAGAGCGTGGAGGTCGTGTCTCTGATTTTGAAGAAACGGATCGGGCTGAAGCTGGCCGACTCAGCCAAAACAAGCGCGACAGAATGCCGATAGAAAACACGGAAAGCGAGCAACCTGAAAGGTTGTCATCTATTAGCCGGGGGGTGAGGAGCGCGCAGCGCGTCGACACCCCCGGTTAGCCCCCAAGGCGACCGCATCGCGAAGCGATGCCATCAACGCTGCGTTGGAAAGGACGACGATGGCACCCTTTCAGGGTGCGTTTTATTCGTGTGGCCGCCTTTCCGGGGGTGTCGCTGCGCTCAACCCCCGGCTAATAGATGCCAACCCTTCGGGTTGGATTTCCGCTATCGGCAGATCAGGGCGATGCAGAAGTAGGAAAGATTGCGGGATGCTTGCGATATAACTGGCTGAGAGCCGGAACTGCCGTCGCCAAGGCAGGATCGCACCGTTGATCCGCTCTTAAGCCACCGCACAAGGCAGCTCCACCACGAAGGTCGCGCCCCGGCCGGGCCGGGCGATGTGGCTGACTTGGCCGCCGTGGGCCTCGACGATGCGTTTGCAGATGGAGAGGCCGAGGCCGGTGCCCGCCGCCTTGCCGTGCGTGGCGAAGGGTTGGAAGAGGCGGTCCATCAGCTCCTCGGGAATGCCCGGGCCGGTGTCCTCGATCTCCGTCAGCACCTTTCCGTCGGCGACGCTGAAACGGAGGAAGATCTTTCCGCCTTCCGACATCGCGTCGATGGCATTGTGCAGGAGGTTCTGGAAGGCGCGCTCCAGGCGGTCGGGATCGGCCGCGAGCTGCACGGGCGGCGGCTGCGACTCGAAGACGACCTTCACGCCGGTGTGTTCCAGGCGCGGCTTCAGTTCATCGAGGAAGATCGGGAACAGCTTCGAGAAATCCGTCCGCAGCAGCGCCAGGTCCGTGTCGTTGCCCTTGGTGAAGTCGAGGATCTCGCCGATCAGCGTGCTGATGCGGTCCACCTGCTTAAGGATGCGCGCGCGGGCCATTTCGCGCACCTCGGGCGCGGCGATCTGCTGGCAGGCCAGCTCGGCCGAGACGCTGATGAGATTCAGCGGATTGCGGATGTCGTGGACGATGGCCCCGGCGAATTTTCCGACCAAAGCGAGGCGTTCCGCGCGGAGCAGTTCCTGCACGTGCTGGCGGCTGAAGTCGCGGAAGCGCGAGCTGATCTGCCGGAGCA
>CBFGQE010000453.1:0-3240 GCA_965650815.1 uncultured bacterium | reverse complement strand
GCGAGTTTCCAGAGGTGGCGTTCGATCCACGGGCGGAGGTCTTCGGTCGCAGCGGGCGCTGGGACAATTTGATCGGCGAAGCGCACCGCGCATTTCTCGGCATCGACCGTGAGCGTCGTCGGGACACCGCGATAGAGGATGGAGGTGCCTTCGGTCCAAGTGGTCGGCTTGGCCGCGCGTGTGGCGAGTTTGGTCCATTGGCGTTCCAGCCAAGCGCGCTGGCTTTCGGCGAAGCGCAGGGCGTCGGCGATGGAGCCGCCACGCGGCACGGTCACGCGGGCGGTTCGGTCGGGGCGCAGACGCAGCACGTAGCGACGGGCGCGCGGATTGCGGACCAGCGTCAGCGGGACTTTGGCGCCGCCCACCTCGATGCAGGGGAGTTCGGCGGGTTCGATTTCCCGGGCTGCGAACCGCCGGATGAGTCGCCGGACAGGATTCACTGGAAGAGGCGCGGGGCGAAGTCGGCCAGGTAGCGGCGCCAGACGGGCCAGCTGTGGTCGCCGTCGGTCAGGTGGTATTCGTAGCGCAGGCCCTTGTCTTTCAGCGCGGCATCGAAGGCGGTGTTCATCTGGAGGAGGAAGTCGTCCTTGCCGATGGCGATCCAGAGGAGCTTGAGGCGCTTGTTGGTGAGCTTGGCGTCGTCGAGCGCGGCGGCGACGTCCTTGGGCTGGGGCGTGGCCGCGCTGAAGGCCCCGATGTAGCCGAAGCGGTCCGTGTGGCGCAGTCCGATGGTGAGGGAATGGCCGCCGCCCATGCTGAGGCCGCAGATGGCGCGGTGCTCGGGGCCGGACTTCACGCGGTAATTGGCCTCGACGAAGGGCAGCACGTCCTCGATCAGGTCGCGCTCCATCAGCGCGGTGTTCTGCCCGAAGCCGCCAGGGGTGGCGTCGCCGACGAACGCGTGCCCGTCCATCATCACCACGATCATCGGCACGCACTTCTTCTCGGCGATGAGGTTGTCGATGATCCAATGGGCCTTGCCGTGGGTGGTCCAGGTGGCCTGGTTGTCGCCCATGCCGTGCTGGAGGAAGAGCACGGGATACTTGGTGCGCGTCTTCTGGTCGTAGCCGGGCGGGGTATAGACCGACAGAGGGCGCACGCGGCCGAGGGACTTGGAACGGTAGTCGTGGCTGCGGACGACGCCGTGCGGGACATCGCGGAAGTCGTGGATCAATGGCGGATTCCCTGGGACATGGAGGATGCTGGTGCGGGGTTCGCGCTGGGGTTTCACCGCCGGATTGCCGGGATCGACCATGCCGAGGCCGTCCACGGTTAGGCTGTATTCCCAAACGCCCGCAGGCACGGGGCCAACGGTGGCGGTCCAGACGCCGTTGGAGCCTTTGGTCAACGGCACGCGGCCTTGGGGCCATTGGCCTTGGACCGCCACGGCCTCGGCCTGCGGGGCGAGCAGGCGAAAGGTCACTTGGCCATCGGCGGCGATTTCGGGGGAACGGGTGTTCGGGGGCGGGGTGCGGCGTTCGGCGGCGGACATGGTGTAAGCGGAGCCCAGCAGGGCGAGCACAGCTGCGGCCACGGGAAGGTTCATCGCGCCGGAATGTCCCTCCGCTCCCCTCGGGGCGGCAACGAGAAATTCCCGAAAGCCGGTGGCCGCAGGGTCTCCCGTGCGTTCGGAGGGCCGGAGACTTCCGCCGGGAACGGGGTGTAATGTTTTCCCGCTCGGTTCCGTCTGAGAATCCGGATGAAACCCGTGAACTCCACTGCGCATCGCCGAATCGGGGTGATTTGCCCGGCGATCAGCGGCCATTTGAATCCCGCGCTGGCTCTGGCCGGAGAACTTCAAGACCGGGGCTATGAAGTCGCCTACTTCGGGCCGGCCGATGCCGCCGCGAAATGCCGCTCGGCGGAGATCCGGCACATCGTCATCGGGGAGCGTTCCATGCCTGCCGGAACGGTTTTCGAGCAGATGCGGCATCAGGGAGAGCTTTCGGGGCGCGAGGCCTGCCGCTGGATCCTCCGCTGTCTCCAGCAGGAGGCGGAGATGCACTTCGCCGATCTGCCGGAAGCCCTGCGCCGCTGGCGACCGGACGGGCTCTTGGTGGACCAGGTGCAGCCGGGCGCGGCTTCGGTGGCCGAACACGGGAAACATCGCTATTGGACGCTCTGCCACGCATTGCCGGTGAACTTGGACCTGACGGTGCCGCCGTTCATCTCCACCTTGGATGCAATGCCGGGCCGGTTGGGTTGTGCGCGAAACTTCCTCGCTTGGATGTCGGTCTTGCCCTTGGCGCTGCCGCTGCTCCGCACCATCAATCGCCAGCGCCGCGATCTGGGACTGCGGGGGCTGGCACCGGGAAGTTTCGGCGAATCCAAGGAAGGAGTTTTGGCGCAGATTCCCCGGGCCTTCGAGTTCCCGCAGCGGCGCATTCCTCCGACGCTGCGGTTCACCGGGCCGTGGGTCCGGGCGAAGAACCGGGGCGAACCGTGGTTTCCATGGAACGAGCTGGATGGTCGGCCCTTGATCTACGCTTCGATGGGCACCTTGCAGAACCGGATCGGCGACGTGTTCCGCCTCATCGCCGAGGCGTGTCAGGGACTGGGCGCGCAACTGGTCATTTCCCAGGGAGCGCACGACGCCACGCCGCTGCCCTACCTGCCGGGAAAACCGATCATCGTGCCGATGGCTCCGCAACTCGCCCTGCTCGAGCGCGCTTCGCTGGTCATCACCCACGCCGGACTGAACACCGCGCTGGAGACCCTGGCGGCGGGGGTGCCCATGGTGGCGTTGCCCGTGACCAACGATCAACCCGGTGTCGCCGCGCGCATCCGCCGCTGCGGGGCGGGGGAACTGTTGCCCTTTGATCGGCTCAACGTTCCCGAACTCCGCAAGCTGGTGGAATCCGTCCTGCGCGAACCGAAATACCGCGAAGCCGCCCGTCGGATGCGGGGCGAGATCCAACGCGCCAATGGTTTGCGGCAAGCCGCCGATCTCGTGGAAGAAGCCTTTCCGCTGGGAACCTCCAACCGGGAAATTGAAACTCTGGTTTGCTGAGTCCTGAGCCCCGCTCGAAGCGCTTTTCGCGACCACGCAAACGGCCCGGAGAAGAATCTTCGCTTCCGGTAAAATTACGCTTTGACACGAGGCGGCTCATAAATAAGCTGCGCGTCCGCTGGTCGGGGTCGTAGCTCAGTTGGTAGAGCACCACAATGGCATTGTGGGGGTCAGGGGTTCGAATCCCCTCGGCTCCACCACCCGTTAGAAACACGGGTGGTGGAAAGGGG
>CBFGQE010000452.1:0-3258 GCA_965650815.1 uncultured bacterium | reverse complement strand
TCCGGGTGCGGCTGTTGAGCGCGGGGCTGGTGCGGAGCAGGGGAGCCTCCAAGACATTGGTCTGGCCTTCCAAGCGCAGCCGCACGGCCTGGCCGGCCTGCACCTTGGCGGCGTCGCGCTCGGGAACCTCGATACGAAGGCGGAGCGGATCGACGCGGACCAAGGTGAGCACGGGGCTGCCCGAGGCGAGGAATTCGCCGCGATGGGCCAGTCTTTCCTGCACCACGCCGTCGAAGGGCGCGCGGAGCTGGGTGTCGGTGAGCTGTTGCTGGGCGATCTCGAATTCGGCGCGG
This sequence comes from uncultured bacterium, assembly GCA_965650815.1. Taxonomy (GTDB): domain Bacteria; phylum Verrucomicrobiota; class Verrucomicrobiia; order Limisphaerales; family CANJSG01; genus CANJSG01. Next base: position 2,965 of record CBFGQE010000452.1, on the reverse strand, counting down.
CGCTGGGCGAGGACGGCCTGGAGCTCGCGCGCTTCCTGGAGCGCGGTCTCGTGGCGGGTCTGGGCGACCTCGAAGTTGGCCGAAGCGGCGTCGAGATCCGCCTGGGAGCTGATCTTCTCGGCCTGCAGGCGTTGGATGCGTTCGAGCGTGTTGCGGGCTTCGTCGAGCAACGCCTTGGCTTGGCGGACGGACGGCACGGTCTCGGGCTTCATCGCGTCGTCGTCGCCCTCCGGCGGCAGGCCGACGCGGGCGCGGGATTGCGCGAGGGCGGCAGTGGCCTGCTGGAGACGCAGCTCGTAGTCGCGGGGTTCGACCTGCGCCATCACGTCGCCGGCGCGGACGGGGCTGCCGACATCGACGGTCAGGCTGCGGAGACGGCCGGTGGTCTTGATGCTGACGGTGGCCTGGTCGATGGCTTCAAGGGAGCCGAGCGCGGTGATGACGCGCTCCATTGGGCGTTGCTCGGCGGACATGACGATGACCTCGCGGGCCTCGCGGGGCGGGCGGCCTTGCGTCGGCTTTTCCTGCGAACACGCGGGCAGCAGCGCGGCGAGGAGCAGCGGCAGGAGCCGCGCGGGCAGGGGACTCTGGGGTAAAGCGGGCATGTCGTGTTATTCGAGATCCGGGCGCGCCCACACGAAACAGCATTTCTCGCGGGTCGCAAGCAACGGTTCGCGGACGGAAGTCGGACGGGGAATCAGACGCGCTCCGTCCGGAAACGGATTCAACCGGTTTTTCCCGGGAAACCCTGCTGTGTGGGTGCCTGGAACCCACCCCTGACCCCTCCAAGGAGGGGAATCGATGACGCGCGTCTGGCACTCAAAACACGGTCTGCTTTATCCCCTCCTTGGAGGGTTCAGGGGTGGGTTGGTTCTGGGATTGGTTTCCCGCCTCAGATCTGGAAATCGATCTCCGACTGGGCGCGCTGGGTCTTGGTGAGGACCTTCACGTTGGCCTCGCCCGCGATGACCAGCGAGTTCGGCGGCACGCTCTGCATGAGGAAGACGCTCGCGCCGATGGTGCTGCCCTCGCCGATGACGGTGTCGCCGCCGACGATGGTGGCGTTCGCGTAGATGGTGACGCGGTCCTCCAGCGTGGGATGGCGCTTGGTGCCCTTCAACGCCTGGCCGGCGGCGAGCGAACGCGCCACGAGGCCGACGCCCTGATACAGCTTCACGTGGTTCCCGATCACCGTGGACTCGCCAATGACGGTGCCGGTGCAGTGGTCCACGAAGAAGTGCGTGCCGATGGTCGCGCCCGGATGGATGTCCATGCCGGACCGGGCGTGGGCCCATTCCGTCATGATGCGGGGAATGAGCGGGACCTGCTGGCGATAGAGCTGGTGGGCGAGGCGCTGGACGGCGATGGCCTCGATGAAAGGATAGGCGACAATGACCTCCTCCTTGCTCAACGCGGCGGGATCGCCGTTGAAGGCCGCCTCGGTGTCGGTCTGGAGCAGCTCTCGGAGCCGGGGCAGTTCGGCCAGGAACTGGAGAGTGAGCTCGCGGGACAGGCCGCGGAGAGAGCGGCGTTCGGCACCGGTGGGCGGGGCGTGTTCCAGCGCCTTGGAGATTTCGTCCTCCAGATCGCCGGCCACGCTGTCCAGCCGGGTGGCGGTTTCGATCTTCAGTTCGGAGGAATGCAGGGGCTTCTCCTCGAAGAAGCCGGGGAAGACGAGCTGCAGCAATTGGCAGGTGAGCCGGGTGACGGCGGTCTTGGACGGCAAATTTTTCCCGTCGAGATGGTTGATTCCGCCGAGCCGCGCGTAGGAATGCAGCAGTTCTTCGGTGAGCTGGGTGACCGAACGATTCACGGGAGGACTATCCGGAACAACGCCACGGGGCGCAATGCCCGTCCCTATCCCCTTCAACCAGCGGTGCCTGCGAGTTCTCCGGTCGATCCGCGCTCAAGAAAGCACCCGCCGGGCCGATGAACATGGCACGAGGCGAGCTACCGCACCTGCGGGACGGTCGATCACGGTGATCGGCTCGACTTCGTCGCCCGGCACGGACGCCGGATGGACAAACCACCGCTCGGTAGGAAGCGGATTCACGGACGGACGACGTTTATGGAACGCAGAATTTCAAAGGGATGGGGCGTGATCGCCCTCGGGTGCGCGGTGATCGGATGCGGACTGCCGCGCGAAGCGGGCGCCGTCATCTTCTATTCGACCGACGACCCGACGCACAACACGACCGCGCCGACCGGCGACCTGGCCAACAGCGGCTGGCAATGGACCGGCTTCTGGGGCGGGGTCAACGGCACGACGATTTCGCCGAACCAGTTCATCACCGCGACGCACGTCGGCGGCAGCGTCGGCCAGAGCTTCACCTTCAACGGGGTCAGCTACCGGACCACCGGCGTCGTCACCAAGGGAGATCTCGCCGTGTGGACGGTCGAAGGCACCTTCAGCGACTACGCGCCGATCCTCGACACGACCCCGGCGGCCGGAGCGAGCGCGGTCATCATCGGACGCGGCACCCAGCGCGGCAGCGAGGTCGTGGTCAACGGCGAACTCAAGGGTTGGAACTGGGGCGCGGGCGACGGCGTGCAGCGCTGGGGCGAGAACACCGTGTTCTCCGCTGGCAGCCTGATCACCTTCAAGTTCGACGCCAACGGCGGAGAAAACGAAGCACACTTCTCGGCGGGCGATTCTGGCGGCGGCACCTTCATCCTGGACGACGGCGTGTGGAAGCTCGCGGGCATCAACTACGCGGTGGAAGGCCCCTTCAGCACGACGCTCGGAGGAACTGCGTTCAACGCGGCGATCTTCGACAAGGGCGGCCTCTATCGCGCCAGCACCTTCCACAGCGAGTCAGCCAACGACAAGCCCAGCTCCCTCTACTCCACCTCGCTCGCGGCGAACTACTCCTGGATCTCCAGCGTGGTGGCCGTGCAGGTGCCCGAGCCTTCGGCGGCCGCGTTGGTCGGCGCGGCCGGGCTGCTCTTCCTCGGGCGGAAGCAG
>CBFGQE010000451.1:0-3262 GCA_965650815.1 uncultured bacterium | reverse complement strand
CTGTGGGCGAAGCTCCATTTGGCCTTTGGCCTTCCGGCTTCGTCATTGAGCTACGCTCCCTGGCCCGCCTACGACCCCGCGTTGCTCGTCGAGTCGGAGATCGAGTTCCCGGTGCAGGTGAACGGCAAGCTGCGCGACGTGATCAAGGTGGCCGTGGCCGCCACGAACGCCGAGATCGAGCAGCTCGCGCTCAAGGCCGAGAAGGCCCAGATGTTCCTCGAAGGCAAAACGGTGAAGAAGATCATCATCGTGCCCAAGAAGCTGGTGAACATCGTGGTGGCGTAGCGCAAGCCTCATGCTGGCCGTTCCGCATCCGTCCCGGTTGCCGCACGCCGGCCGGGGATGCGGATTGATCCGGTCGCCGCGAGCGGCTACTCCATGGAGCCAGTTGTGAACGCCGCTACGCCCAAGCCCCCGATCCGGCTGCTCCTCGTGGACGATCACCCCGCCTTCCGCATGGGGCTCTCCGCGCTGGTCCAGAGCCAGCCCGACATGCGGGTCGTGGCCGAAGCCGGAGACGGCCTCAGCGCCATCGAACTCCATCGCCAGCACCGGCCCGACGTCGTGTTGATGGATCTCCGCCTGCCGGGCATCGGCGGCGTGGAAACCATCCTCGCCATCCGCAAGGAGTTCCCCGAGGCCAAGGTCGTCGTCGTCACCACCTACGATCTTGACGAGGACATCTACCGCGCGATCCAGTCCGGCGCGAAGTCCTACCTCCTGAAAGACAGCTCGCAGGAGCAGATCGCCGCGACGATCCGCGCGGTGAATTCCGGCAGGGAAATCCTCCCCCCGCAGGTCGCCTCGTTGCTCCAGGAACGACGCAAACGGCAGAACCTGACCGAGCGCGAGCTGGAAGTCCTCCAGCTCCTGACCAAGGGACGGAGCAACAAGGAAATCGGTTCCACGCTCCACATCTCCGAGGACACGGTGAAGTCCCACCTCAAGACCCTCTTCGTGAAGCTCGACGTGCAGGACCGCACCGAAGCCGCCATCACCGCCGTCCGCCACGGCATCGTGCATCTGGAGTAGCCGAAGCGAATCGGCCGCGCTCCGATCAAACCAGCGCGCTTCCCGCTACGCCGCTCCCAGCGGACGCCCCTTCATCTTGCGCAGCTCCAGCTTGTGCTGGGTCAGGTGCATCGCGTCGTCGTCGGTCAGCTCCGGGTCGCGCAGGCGCTGGTTGATGGCGGTGATCTGGGCGTCCACGAACTTGTCGCGCAGCATCGGCAGCACGCCGACCTTGTTCGGCGCGCCGAAGACCAGCAGCGCGGGATCGCCGGCCGGAACCGGCAGGGCCAGCGTCTCCGTCAACAAGCGCAGCATCGGTCCGCCTTCCAGCCCTCCGATCCACGCGGCCGCGCCACGCCACGAACCGTCGCGCTGCGCGTTCAGCCGATGCTCCATCGCCGCGCGCGCCAGATCGTGCGACAACCATTCGAGCTGCAACACCGGCTCCACCTGAGCCACCAGCTCGTCGTGCTCCAACAAGAGCCGCAGCAGCAGTTCCTCGCTCGGCGGAGCCTTGAGCACGACCTGCTCCTCGAAGGAACCGTCGAACGATCCGTCGGCCGCTTCGCCGATGGCTTCCATCGGCGGCTCGGGCAACGGTGCCGGGGTGGACCGCGCGGTCTTGCGGAACTCGCCCCGGATGGTGTCGGCCGACACACCGAGCCGCACCGCCGTTTTCTGCGCGTAGGTGTCGTGCAGCACGCCGCTGCCGGCTTTCAGCACCGCTTCCGACATCGCCTTCACCACAGCCACACGACCCTTGTCGGACCCGAGGTCGTTGGTCCGCGCCAAACGGTCGAGATACCAGTCGAAGAAGCCCACGGACTTGGCCGCGAGCTGCGCGAAGGCTTCGCCGCCGTTCTCGCGGATGAACTCGTCCGGGTCTTTCCCGCTGGGGATGCCCATGACCTTCACGCTCAGCCCGGCGCCGAGCAGCGGATCGAGCGCCTTCACCGCCGCGTTCTGGCCCGCGTTGTCCGCGTCGAAGCACAGCACCACCTCGTCCGCGTAGCGCTTGAGGATGCGCGCCTGGTCCGGCGTGAAGGCCGTGCCCTGCGGCGCCACGACGTTCTTCACGCCCGCCATGAAGCAGGCGATCAGGTCGAGCTGGCCTTCGCAGACGATGGCCGTCTTGGCGTCGAGGATGGCGCGCTTGGACTTGTCCAAGCCGAAGATCACGCGGCCCTTGGTGAAGAGCGGCGTCTCCGGCGAGTTCACATACTTGGCCGTCTTTTCGTCGCCGGTGAGGATGCGTCCGCTGAAGCCGATCACGCGGCCCTGTTCGTCGCAGATCGGGAACATCAGCCGACCGCGGAACCGGTCGTAGTAGCGGTCCCGACCACCGCCGCTTTCATCCGGCTTGCGCACGACGAGTCCCGCCTGCTCCAGCAAGGCCGGCTCGTAGCCCTTGCTCTTGCCCCAGTTCACCGTGTCGTCCCACGAGTCCGGCGCGTAGCCGATGCGGAACAGGTCCACCGCTTCCTGGGACAACTGCCGCTTGGCGATGTGGTCGCGGGCGATCTGGCCGCCTTCCTGGAGCAGCGCGGCCTGCCAACGCTGGGTGATCTGCTCGTGGACCTGGAGCAGCGTGTCCTTGATGGCGCGGGCCTGCTGGGCGGCGGGGTTGTTCTCGAACTCCAGCGGGATCTTCGCGCGTTCCGCCAGACGCCGGACCGCGTCCATGAAAGGAATGCTCTCGTAGTCCTGGATGAAGCGGAACACGTCGCCGCCCTTGCCGCAGCCGAAGCAGTGGTAGGTCTGCTTCGTGGGGTTCACGTTGAAGCTCGGGGACTTCTCCTTGTGGAAGGGACAGAGCGCCTGGAAGTTCGCCCCCGCGCGCTTCAAGGGCACGTAGCCGCCCACGACATCGACGATGTCGCTCGCATGACGGATCTGCTCAAGGACGTGTTGGGGGACGAGGCCGGCCACGAAGACACTGTGGAGGGAACGCGGGAACCAAGGCAACAAAGGCCGCCGAAGAAACGCCCTGGTTTTGGAGAGCCGTGGGAATTGGACACGGACTCCTGCGCCGCTACGAAGGTCAGAGCCTTCTCAGGTGGAAGCCGCCGTCCACGTTGAGCACTTCGCCGGTGCTGAAGGGCAATAGGTCCTGGGCGATGGCGGTGACGGCGCGGCCGATGTCTTCGGGCGTGCCCCAGCGTTGGATGGGTGTGAGGCCTTCGGCGATGAGCTTGTCGTATTTCTCCTTCACCGGGCCGGTCATGTCGGTGGCGATGATGCCGGGGCGGAT
>CBFGQE010000450.1:0-3265 GCA_965650815.1 uncultured bacterium | reverse complement strand
GCCGGATGACCGTCGAACTGATCAACACCGGCTCGGAGCTGATGCTCGGGCGCGTGCTCAACACCCACGCCCAATGGCTCGGCCGCCAGCTCTCCGACCTCGGCTACCGTCTTGTCCGCCAAGTGGCCGTGCCCGACACCGGGGCCGACATCCAGCAGGCCGTGCGCGAAGCCTTGGGCCGGGCACGCATCGTCATCGTCACCGGCGGCCTTGGACCCACTTCAGATGATCTCACCCGCCAACTCATCGCCGATCTGCTGGGCAGGAAGCTGGTGATGGACGAACGCGCCTTGGGCGAGATCCAGGAGTTCTTCCGCATTCGCAACCGCCCGATGACGCCGAACAACGAGGTCCAGGCCCTCGCCCCCGACGGCGCCATCGTCCTCTACAACCCGAACGGCACCGCACCCGGTTTGGCGATGGAGGTCGCGCCCAATCCCTTCGCCGCCGAGACCGCCTGGCTCTTCATGCTGCCCGGCCCGCCGCGCGAGTTGCGGCCCATGTTCACCGACCAGGTCGTCCCGCTGCTGCGGGCCAAGTGCACGCTCGACGGCGAGGTGGCCTGCGAAACTTGGCGCACGACCGGTCTGGGCGAATCGGCGCTGGCCCAGCGGCTGGAGGAGAAGATGACCGCGTTGAAGGAGCAGGGCGTGGATCTCGGCTATTGCGCGCACTACGGCGCGGTGGACGTCCGCGTGATGGCCCGGGGCTGCGGCGCGTTCCAGCTCGTGCGCGAAGCCGGCGAAGTCATCCGCTCCGAGCTGGGCGACTCGATCTTCGGCCAGGGCGACGATTCCCTGGAGCTCGTCGCGGTGCGGGAATTGACCGAGCGCCACCAGACGCTGGCCGTGGCCGAAAGCTGCACCGGCGGCGCGATCGCGCATCGGCTGACGAACATCTCCGGCGCCTCCACGCCGTTCCTCGGCGGCTTCGTCACCTACAGCAACGAAGCCAAGGTGAAGTTCCTCGGCGTCCAGCCCGAAACCTTGGCCCGTCACGGCGCGGTCAGCGAAGAAACGGCGCGCGAGATGGCCGAAGGCGCCCGCCGCGCGATGGGCAGCGACTACGCCCTGGCCGTCACCGGGATCGCCGGCCCCACCGGCGGCACCGACGCCAAACCCGTCGGCACCGTCTTCATCGCGCTGGCCTCGGCGGAGAAGACCGTCGTGCTCCGCCAGCTCAACCGCTGGGACCGCGAGGCCTTCAAGACGGTGACCGCCAACCAGGCGCTGGAGCTGTTGCGCCGGGCGTTGGTGAAGTGATGGCGCGGAGCGCGCAGGCCGAGCTACGCTCCACGCCGGGCTGGCGGCTTGGGGTGTGATCGGGAACCATCCGGCCATCGCAGCGATGAACCCACGCACCCTTCTCATCACCGGCGGCAACGGCGGTCTCGGCCAGGCCATCGCCCGGCAGTTCCTTCGCCAGTCGCCAGACGACTTCGTCTGCCTCGGCGTCCGGGAACGGCGCGACCAGGCGGACGCCTTGGCGCGGGAATTTCCTGGCCGGGTCGAAGCCGTGACGCTGGAAGTGACCGATCCGGCGGCTTGGAAAACCGCCGTCGCCGATCTCGTCACGCGACGCGGCCGCATCGACGTGCTGGTGAACAACGCCGGCCACCACGAAGACGCCCTGCTCGCGCAGATGCCGCCGGAGAGCTGGGACCGGGTGCTGCGGACGAACCTCGACTCCGTCTTCCACGGCTGCCAAGCGGTGTTGCCCACGATGATCGCCCAGCGCTTCGGCCGCATCGTGAACGTGGCCTCGCTCAGCGCGCTCTTCTCCCCGGCGGGCCAGGCGAACTACGCGGCGGCCAAGGCCGGCGTGATCGGCCTCACCCAGTCGCTGGCCAAGGAAGTCGCGCGCATCGGCATCACCGTGAACGCCGTCTGCCCCGGCTACATCGACACCGGCGCGCTCGCCGGAATGGGCCCGGAAGAGAAGAAGGCGGCCGCGCTGCGCGTGCCGATGCGGAGGCTGGGCAAGCCCGAGGAAGTGGCCGCCGCCGTGCATTTTCTCGCTTGTTCCGAGGCGGGCTACATCACAGGTTCATCCCTCAAAATCGACGGTGGCATCCTGTAGCGAACCCGATCCCAAGCGCATGGCAGACGAACTCCGGCAGCAGTTGAAGCAGATGATGGTGGACAACCTGATGTTGCAGGTGACCGCCGCCGAGATCGGCGACGACCAGGCGCTGTTCGGGCCGGAAAGCCTCGGGCTGGATTCCGTGGATGCGCTCCAGCTCGTCGTGGCGCTGGACAAACACCACGGCCTGAAGATCCCCGATCCCGGCGTCGCCCGCGAAGTGCTCCAATCGGTCAACACCATGGCCGCAGCGATCGAGAAACACCGCGCCGGAACGCCGTAATCCGCTCGTTCTCCTTCTCCTTCTCGCTCTCGGTTTCGATGGGGGAGTAACGGATCGAGAAGGAGAACGAGAGCGAGGCCGAGAAGGATCTTCCTGCGTCCGCTTCACGCCTCCCGCGCGAACGTCACGCATGTCTTTCCAACTGAAGTTCGGGGAACTGCCTTGGAAGCCAACCGTTCCGCCCTCGGCATTGGCTTTGCTAGATCGGGAAGCATGAATCCCAAGCTTGGTGCCCCGCGCCATCGTCGTGGTTCGTCATCGGTGGAGGTTGTCGTAGTGGTCGCGGTGCTGGTGGTGGGGGCGATGATCGTTCTCCCGCAGCTGGCTAAAGGAAGATACCGAAAGGGCCATTCGCCAACCATCAGCTGTGTCAACCAGCTCAAGCAGATCGGCACCACCTTTCGGTTATTCGCCAACGACTACGACGGAAAGTATCCTCATCAGGTCGTAACTGGATTGGACACCAACGACCTTTCCCAACTTTGGAAGTTCTACGACGCCGCAGGAAATGAACTAAGCTCGCCCAAAATACTAATCTGCCCAGCCGACAAGGATCGCACCTCGGCCTACGACTTCGGCAAACATACCTCGCTGTCCTCTCGCAGCTTTGCTTACCCGACCAACCGTCTTAACGCTCTTAGCTACTTCTACGGCCTCAACGCTCGGGAGGACGACCCGAACCAGTTCGTCACCGGCGACCGCAACCTGACCACCGGCGGCACCGACACCGCTCCGCCTAAAGACCTGCTGACCGGCCGCGTCGATCTCGCCCGCTTCTCCCAAAACCCGAAGGACGTGGGCGGCCAGCTCCGTTGGGGCCTGGGTCTGCACGACAAGGCGGGCAACGTCGGATTCTCCGACGGCCACGTGGAGCAGCTCACCTCCGGCAAACTCCGCGAA
>CBFGQE010000449.1:0-3274 GCA_965650815.1 uncultured bacterium | reverse complement strand
GGCGGTTGCGGTTGATCCGGGGCGGGTTGCAGAAGAAAGCCTTTACCGGCCGGGACGATTTTCGCAGGCTCGCGCCGTTGTGAGGTCCCCGACAAAACATCGCGCCACCGAGCCTGCTCGACGGGTTGCGGCCTCCCTGCTTTCCATCCCGTTCCAACTCTCCCGCCCATGAACTGGTATTATGTCATCAACGGCCAGCAGACCGGCCCCATCACCGAGGCGCAGCTCGAAGAACTGGCCCGTGCCGGCACGATCAAGGCGGACACCTTGGTCTGGGCCGAAGGCATGCCGAACTGGGTGCCCTATAGCCAGGCGCGCCAGCCGGTGATGCCGGGGCAGCCACCGATCATGGCGCAGCCGTCCGGGAACTTCGGGGGCTTCCAGGCCGCTTCGTCGGAGGACGTGGCCAAGAAGCTGGTCCAAGGGCCGGGCATCGCCCTGATCGTCAGCGGCGCCATCGGGCTGCTGGCGTCCCTGGCGAATCTGGCGCAGGTGCTTTTCGGAGCGGCGGCCCAGAGGGAGCAGATCCGGCAGGCGTTTGCCGAGATGCCGCCCGAGTTCCAGCAGATGGCCGATTTCTTCGAGATGATGCTTGGGCCGCTGGGCATCGCGATGGCGGCGATCGGCGTGCTGCTGGGGGCGTTCACCATTTTTTCGGGCGTCCAGATGCAGCGGCTGCGCAACTTCTGGATGCCGTTGACCGCCTCGATCCTCGGCATCCTGTCCTGCTTCTCCGGCTGCTGCTGCGTGAGCCTGCCCATCGGCATCTGGGCGCTGGTGGTGCTGATGAAGCCGGAGGTGAAGTCGGCCTTCAAATGAGATGAGATGAACGCGGGAGCTTCCCAGTCCTCCACGGGAGCGGAGCCGCCGCCGGTGCCCTTGCCGGCCTCGGCGCGACGCTGGCGACGGCTGACGCTCGGGGGATTGGCGTTGGCCGCGCTGCTGCTCGGAGGCTGGGTGCTTTGGGCCGCCGAACCCCGGGGCCAGATCTTCTATCCCCGCTGCCAGTTCCACTCGATGACCGGGCTGCTGTGTCCGGGCTGCGGCTCCACGCGCGCGCTGCACCATCTGTTGCACGGCGACCTGGGTTCGGCGCTGCGGAGCAACGCGCTGTTGCTGCTCGGGCTGTTTCCGCTGCTTGCCTTTGCGGGATGGAAGACGCTGCGGGGCCAGCCCGTGCTGCATCGTTTCACCGGACGTTGGGCCTACGGGGCGCTGGCGGCGCTGCTGATGTTCTTCGTGGCCCGCAACCTTCCCGGCCCCACCCGGCAGTGGCTGAATCCGCCGCCGCCGCCGGTTTCTTCCCCATGAACTGGTTCTACGCATTCAACGGCGAACAGCGCGGCCCGGTGGATGACGCCGAGCTGGACCGGCTGGTGGCCGAAGGCACGGTCCTGCCCTCGACCCTGGTCTGGCGGGAAGGCATGGCGAACTGGGTGCCCCACGCCGAAGCCCGGCCGACGAACTCCGGACAACCCTTCGAGGGAGGCGTGGTCTGTGCCGGATGCGGCGCGAGCTTCCGCGAGGACGAGGTGGTGAAGGTCCAGGGTCGCCATGTCTGCGCGGCCTGCAAGCCGAGGTTCCTCCAGCAGTTGATGGAAGGCGTGGCCATGCCGTCGGTCGATGGACGGAGCCGGATGTCCGAGGAGGAGCTGTTGCGGCGCGACTACACGGTGGACATCTCGGGGTGCCTGAGCCGGAGCATCGAGACCTTCAAGGCCGATCCCTGGGTCACCATCGGCGCCTCGGTGCTGGCCTACATCGCGCTGATGGCCGGCGCGTTCGTCCCGTTCATCGGCGGGATCATCCAGCTCTTCATCCAGGGGCCGATCATGGGCGGGGTGTGGAATTTCTACCTGCGGAAGGCCCGGAGCCAACCGGCGGGCGTCGCGGACGCGTTCTCCGGCTTCGGACCCCGGTTCTGGCAGCTCTTCTTCGTGGTGCTCGTGCCCGGTCTAATCCTGGGTTTCTGCGCGATGCTCTTGATCGTTCCCCTCGGGTTCGGCGGGTTGTTTCTGTTTCCCAGACACGGAGCGGGACAAACTCCGCAAAGCCCTCCGGTGGGCCTGTTGATCGGTCTGGGAGCGGTGTTTCTGGTGGTGTTCCTGGTCGTCGTGGCGATCCAGCTCCTGTGGATGTTCGCGGTGCCGCTGGTGATGGACAAGGGCTACGGCTTTTGGCCGGCGATGGAGCTGAGCCGCAAGGTGGTCTCCAGGCGCTTCTGGAGCACGCTGCTGTTCTTCTTCGTCGCGGGCATCATCGGCATGGCCGGCGTCTTGGCGTGCGGCGTGGGCGTGCTCGCGACCGGGCCGGTGGCCTTCGGCATGTTGGTCCAGCACTACGAGCGCGTCTTCGGCGAACTGGCTCCCCGCTCCTGAAATCCCATGAACTGGTATTACGCCTCCAACGGCCAACAGCTCGGCCCGGTCGATGACACGCAGCTCGACGCGCTGGTCGCCGCCGGCACGGTCACGCCCGATTCGCTGGTCTGGCGCGAGGGGATGGCGAACTGGCAGCCGTTGTCCGAAGCGAGACCGGTCGCGGGTTCCGCCGCCGTGCCGCCGAGCCTCGCGCGCTGTTCGGCTTGCGGCGGCGGGTTTCCGCCCGAGGCGCTGGTGCGGATCGCCGACCGGCAGGTCTGTGCCCAGTGCAAGCCTGTGGTCCTGCAGCAGCTCCAGGAAGGGGCGTTGCGGCCGGTCGGGCAGGCCTTCGAATACGGCGGCTTCTGGCTGCGGTTCGTCGCCAAGTTCATCGACAGCCTCATCGTCGGCGTCCCGGTCTTCATCCTGGCGGTCGTGGTGGGGGTCATGGCGTCCGGGGGGGGCGGCAACCCGGCGGCTGAGGCGGCCTTTCAGTTGGTCCTGCAGCTGGCCTACTATGCCTTGGCGGCGATCTACACGATCCTCTTCGTCGGTCTGAAGGGGACCACTCCGGGCAAGATGGCCGTGGGCCTGAAAGTGGTTCGCGCGGACGGATCGGCCCCGGGCTTCGGTCTGGCGACCGGACGCTTCTTCGCCGAAATCCTCAGCGGCCTGATCTGCTACATCGGCTACATCATGGCCGGGTTCGACGCGGAGAAGCGTTCGCTCCACGACCACATCTGCAGCACGCGCGTGGTGAAGAAATGACGGCATGGACGCTTTGGCCTCTTCCCGATCCTAGATCCCATGAACTGGTATTACGCTTCCAACGGTCAACAGCTCGGACCTGTCGATGACGCGCAGCTCGACGCGCTGGTCGCCGCCGGCACGGTCACGCCCGATTCGCTGGTCTG
>CBFGQE010000448.1:0-3284 GCA_965650815.1 uncultured bacterium | reverse complement strand
TCAGATTGTCGAGGCTGCCCAGCGAACCGCCCACCGCGCGGAGATCGCCGTAGAACCCGATCGCGGTGCCGACATCGGTGGCGGAAAAGGAAATGGTGCGCGTGTCGTGGCGGACGGCGCTGGTGTCCACGTAGCCCACGGTGAAGTCAGTGGAGGAGATGCGCTCAATGAAGAGCGAACTCACCGAGGTTTCCACCGCTGTAACCACGCCCGCACCGGTGTTCACCGTGCCGTTGATCGAGCTGGTGTTGCGGACTGCGTCTTGGCCTGGACGGAGGTAAACCGCCGCCCAATTGAAGGTGTCGCGCACATCGGTGTCACCGACGGAAGCGGATGCCGGTGTCGCGGTGGAGGCGATGGCGAGGCCGAAGTCCATCTGGCTCGTCTGCGTGGCGAACGAGACGTCCACGCTCAACGTGTCGCCGATGGAGAGGCTGAAGTCGCTGCGCAGGAGAAGCACCTGCTCTGCTTGGGCGACGGTGCCGCCGTAAGAGGCGACGAGCGATCCGCTCGCGTCGGAGAACGAAACGTTCGACTCGGCGACACCGTTGTCCAAGACGCGGGTCAAGGTGTAGTTCTCGAGACCGACCGTGTCGAAGTCGTCGATCACGGCGGCATGGGTTCCAGCGGCGAAGGACAGCGACGCGGCCGCCATCAGGGACAGGGTTTTCCGGGATTGGTTTTGGTTCATCGGAGCATGGGGTTGTTTTGTGGGAACGGGAATCTCAGGGGGTCTGAAGCCGGATGAACGACTGCGGCTGGTTGATCTGGTTGGTGAAGGCGAAGGTTCCGCCAGGGCCGAAGGTGTTCGTCGCGAGCGGAACCCAGGTGGCGAACGGCGCGGCCACATTGGTCGTGCCGAAGATGCGGTAGCTCGCGCCGGCCGTGCCGTTGGTCCCGGTCACGACCAGCGTGGAACCGGCGACGGTGGTCCCGGCGAATGCGGGATTGCCCGGCGTCCGCACGGTGATGTCCACCGGGACGGCCACGGTGTCGAGACCATCCGACAGCGTGACGAAGAAACGGTCCGCACCGACATAACCGGTCGGCGGCGTGTAGAGGATCGATGCACCCTCCTCGACCAACACGCCATTGTTGGTGCTGGAGGCATCGGTGAACACGTAGAGGACCGCGTCGCCGTCCGCGTCGATGGCGCTGTTGACGATCCTGGAGATGGAAACCGCGACCGGCACGTCCACCGAGGTGATCGCGGTCGCCGCCGGAACGACGGGCGGATGGTTCGCCTGGGTCAGCGCCAGCGCCGCGCCGCTGCTCGTCACGAACCCCGAGTCGTTCGAGACCACCACCGAATAGGTCCCGGCCGTCAGGTTGCCCAATGCGGCGTCTAGGCTGAGCACACGGTTGGTGGCGTCGGCGATGGGCTGGCCGTCCAGGCGCCACCGGTAGCGGAGCGGTTGCCGGCCCCGCGCCACGACCGAGAAGGAGGCTTTCGATCCCTCCCGCACGGTGGTCGCAATCGGCGGCACGGGAATCGTCGGCACACCGGCAGGCAGCGGATCGGCCAAGCCGGACATCTCGACCCGGAAGGCGGAACCACCGGCGGTGTTCGTCAGAACGAAGTCGAGCGTGTTGAGTCCGCTGATGAAGCCGTTGGTCAGGGCGAAGGCCGTTCCAGGCCGTTGCGCGACGTCGTTGCGCAGGCCGGTGGCAACGCCGTTCAACCGGATGTCCACTCCGGCGGAATTCACCCACCAGGAACCGCTGAGCGAAGCGGTGGCGGGATCGCCGCCGTCGATGAGGAAGGTAGTGCGATAGACATAGGTGCCGACGGGCGAGGTGTAGGAGTTCGCCTGCGGTCCGACCCATTGGGAGACGCCGTTGATGTTGTCGTAGGTGCCGCCGTTCGCGAGCATGGGAAAGGCTCCCATGTCCCAGACCGTGACCGGTCCGCCGAGCCGCTCGATGTCGGCGCTTTCCACCAGCCGATAGTGCGGGTCCAGCACATCGACGCCGCCCGCGATCAACGCGCCGTCTTCCGCCTGTCCGGTCTGGAACAAGCCGGAGAACGAAGCCCGGACCGTGACGGAAGCGACTTGGCTGGTGACGGCGCCGGAGGCATTGGACGCCACCAAGCGGAACAGCCCGGAGTTTCCGAACACGGCGGCGGGATACTCCAACGCGTTGGCCGTTTGCCCGGTCACGTCGGTGAAGCCGCTTGGTCCCTGTTGCTGCCACTGGAGAGCCAGCGGCTGCGAACCGGTGACGAGCGCCGCGACGGTCAGCGGTTTGCCGAAGCCGACGGTCGTCGTCGCGGGCGGTTGCTGGAGAAAGGATGGCGGATTCACCGCGCCGCCCGAAGTGAAGGCCATCTCGTTCGAGCCGCGAGCGACCGTGCTCATCCGCACCTCGTCGAGGAACCCTTTGAATCCTTCGGCGTTCGCCAGCGTTCCCGGAAAATTCCGGCCGCTGCCGCCCACCGCGATGGGCACGCTTCCGGACGCGGGCAGGCCAAAGCCCGCTCCAACCGTCGTCTCGAACAACACGTCGGCCGCCGTGCGGTTCGCGTCGAAGAGCGTCCAATAAAGCCGCAGCAGCCCGGCCGAGTCGCCGTTCGTCGGCGAATGGCCGCTGTAGGTCACGGCGGTGTGATACCACTGGCCGACGACTACCGCGTTGGGGCCGTTGGCGGGCAGCGGCGTCACGAGGTTGTTCACCGGCGCGTTGTTCCCGGGGAAGGCGTTGAAGTTGAGCGTCGGCGTCGCTCCCGTCTGGATGCGGAACTGCCAGCCGCGCGGCGCGGCGCTGGAATCGGCGGCGATGATCTCCCAGTTGCCGTTCGCCACGAAGGGATTGCCCTCTGGCTTGACCAAGGCCTCGAAGGTGAAGGCACCGGTCTCGGGGTTGACCACGTTGGCGATCTCCGCGCGGTCGCCATTGGCGAAGGCGTAGGAGTTTCCGGCGGAAAGGTTGGTGGCGACGAGGCGCAGGGCGTTGCCGAGCGCCGCGATGCCGGAGTCAGTGATGGACGCGGTCGATCCCGGCGTCACCGTCTGGCTGTAGTTCGTCAGGGTGATGCCGCCTGGGCCCTTGTCCGACGTGGTGCTGCCGGGAGCATCGAAGCTCCACAGATGCAGCGTCGCGTCGTCCGCGACATAGGGAACCCTCAAGCCAGCCCGGACTTCCCCGGCGCAACCCGCAGCCGCCCCGAGCAGGGCCAGCCATCTGGACAGAGATTTCATGGTGTCTCCGCCAGCCTAGAAGAGGCCCGGCCCCTGCGAACATCCCTCAAGGCGGTGCTTCCCCATCACCCAAACGGGGGATGG
>CBFGQE010000447.1:0-3299 GCA_965650815.1 uncultured bacterium | reverse complement strand
TGAAAGGCGATGGAAACGAGATCAGAGGCGTGGATTGGACGGTTTGTCAGACCACCGATGACGAAAGTGTTGGCTCCGAAGAATCGGACAATGTCGTTCGTGTCCAAGGAGGCGGAGACGGAGCCGCTCTGGGCTACATCAATTGCATGGACGAGATTGGCCGAGATATTGGTTCGGATGCCGCTGAATCCGTTGTCCCAACCCACGACCGAGCCGTCGCTGCGGAGGGCCAGACGGTAGCCTCCCCCACCGACGAAGCGCGTCACATTCGTCACCGCTGCGGGCTGGGTCTGGACCCCGCCACCACTCGTCGCCCATGTGATTACGGAACCATCCTCCCGGAGCGCTGCGCCGTGACTGGGCAAAGAAACCATCGAAACGACGTTGGTCGCGGAGGCCGGGAGGTTGGTCGCTCCAAAATTTCCCCAAGCCACCACGTCACCCGGCGCGGCTTGGGCCGAAGGTGCTGCAAACAGTGAAAGCAGTCCTCCTGCGGCGAGCAGCATGGAACAGCCAAGGCGGCCGGACCGGCGGGCGAAGGCGGCGGATATTTCGGAAAATGGGATGCGGATCATTACGTCTCCTTGAATTGGCGGGAGGTTGGTAGCAGCCGCCAGCCTCGCGGACAACCCGGAATCTCCGCCGCTGGAAACTCGCGGCCGCTTTCGCGTTGAGCCGGACCCGGCCGCTCGGCACCGTGCGGCCGAAACGCCAACCTTGAGGACCCGTTTATGATCATTCCTCCGCATTGGAGCCTGCCGGATTCGATCCGCTCCCGCCTCGGCCAAAACACCTACGGCCGCCAGCGCGCCATCGTGGAGGACGGCCAGGTCCTGCTCGTCCTGCACTTGCCGCCGGGCCCGGACGACGAGCAGCGGCAGGGCATCCTCTTTTGGCGGACGGCTTCGGGCGAATGGCTGGCCAGCAAAGGCAGCGGCGGAGTCGCCGCCCTCAAGCGCCACGTCCAGGCCTACGCGGAACTGGAGACCAAGCTCTCCCACGCCTTCGAGCAGGGACCGAACCTGACCGGGCTCTTCGATCTGCTCGAAGCTCTCACCCCGCTTTCCCGCGCCGCCCGCAACATGCACGCCGCGCTCCAGCAGGCGCGCGAGGCGGTGAAGGGCGACACCCAGCTCATCGAGCTGCGCGACCTGGCCTACGACGTGGAGCGAAACTTCGAGCTGTTGATCGAGGACGTGCGCCTTGGCATCCAGCTCCGCACGGCCAAGGAGGAGGAGGAACAGGCGCGCCTCGGCCAAGAAGCCCTGCGCGCCAGCCATCGGTTGAACACGCTCGCCGCGCTCTTCTTCCCCGTGACCGCGCTGGCCAGCCTGCTCGGCATGAACCTCAAGCACGGGCTCGACGAACAAAGCGTGCCGATCTTCCTCGTCGTGCTCGTTGTCGGCGTGGTGCTCGGTTTCGCCGTGAAGGGTTGGGTCGTGGGCCGCGACACGATGAAACCGACGCCGGGCAAGAAGTCATAGGAGCGCGGACGTGACCGGCCGCGCTCCCGCCAACAGAAAACCGCCGGTTCCCGTGGGAACCGGCGGTGGCAACAAGAGGGAACGGTCGTTGAAGGGTTATTGGGCCGAGGAAGCGGGTTTGGCGTCCGGAGAACCTTCGGGCTTCTTTTCGCCTTCCTTCGCCGGAGCGGCTTGGACCTGACCGTTGGTCGCTCCGATCAGGGTTTCCATGAATTCCGGCGGCAGGGCTTTGAACTGGCCGGCGGCTTTCAGGAGCTTCCCGATGGAAACCTTGCCGACGATGTTGCCGATGATGGCGTCGCCGTCGTCGTGGATGACCAGCGCCACGCCGGCCATGCTGTCGCCCGAGGCGTCGCCCATCGCGTAAACGCTCACGCCGCCATCGGGGATGTTCACGATGGGGGTCCATTTGTCGCGGAGGATGGCGCGGAGTTCCGCCACGCCTTTCTCGACGGCGGCGTGGTGCTTCTCATCGTCCTCGATGATCATCAGGCGGATCAGCTTCACGTCCTTGATGAGGTCCTTGAAGTCGATGCCGGTGCCGGCCAGCGGATCGTTGGTGCTGCCGTCGAAGCCGGAGGCGACATCCATGAGGAGGAAGCGCGGGAGGTTCACGTTGACCGCCGGGGTCACGGCCTTGGTGTCGATGGCCTTGTCGATGGGCAGGTAGGCGGGGCTTTTCTCGAGCTCGGTCTGGGCCGTGGCCACGAAGGGCGCGAGGACGGCGAAGACGAGGAGGAACGTTTGTTTGAGCAGGTTGGGTTTCATAGGTGATCGGTGAATTTGTTTCGGACGGTGAGCAGTTGTTCGCGCAGGGGCTCGACGGCGCGTTTGCGGAGAATCGGTTCGCCCCGGTCCACGGCCTGTTGCAAGGCGTCGCCGAACGCGGCGAAGGCGAGGCCCGCCTCGGCCACGACGGCGTGGGGTTCGACTTCGAGCGGGTTTACCACAATGACGGGCTCGACCGGAACGGGATCGGGCCGGAACACCACGATGAAGGCGACGGCCACGGCTGCTGCGACGGCGGCGAGGGCGAATAGAGGACGGCGTCGGCCATCGCGGGAACGGGCACGGTCGGCGGCGACGCGGCGGTCCACCTCGGCTTGGACCCGGGGCGGGCATTTCCGGCGGGCCAGGGAGGCTTTCAGTTGTTTCAGCTCTTCGTCCATGTGGAGTCCTCGGTGAGCAGTTGTTGGAGCCGGGTGCGGGCGCGGGAGAGATAGACCTTCACGGTGTTGAGCGGCAGGTCGAGGGTTTCGGCGATCTCGCGGTAGCGGAGGTCCTGCAGTTCATGGAGCACCAGGATGCTGCGGAGCGGTTCCGGCAGGCGTTGCAGCGCACGGCCGAGACGCTGGCTGTGGAATTCGCTGTCGGCGTTTTCCACCGGGTCCGGCGCGGCGGGATCGGGCAGGGATTCCAGCGTCGCATCGTCCAAGGCGACAGGGGCGAACCGGGCGTTGCGACGGCGCAACTGGTCGAGACAGTGGTTGCGGACGGTGCGGAAGAGCCATGGCCGGGCCTGGGTGAAGGGAACGGAGTCGATGTTCTGCCAGAGGCGGAAGAGGGCTTCCTGGGTCGAATCCTCCGCGTCGGCGGAATTGCCGAGGATCGAGCAGGCGAAGCGGAACACCTCGTCCCGGTGCCGGTGGCAGAGCAGTTTGAACTCGAGTTCTCGGATCATTGTTTCCGGCGATACAACGAACGCGGGTAGCCGATTGTTACAGGCACGGCGACGGTTTTTTCGCGACTCGGAACTTGGATGGCCGGGGTGCTGGGTGAAGGGACAAGTTCGTTCTCCTGTTCATTTGAGCCGGA
>CBFGQE010000446.1:0-3303 GCA_965650815.1 uncultured bacterium | reverse complement strand
CAGGTCGATCACGTCATCAAAACGATCCGCAGTTTTCGGTTCTGAACGACTGGCCGCAAAGAAACGCAGAAGTCGCAAAACGCTAGAGCGATTGCGTTAATCATGTAGCGACTCCGGCGTGGAGAATCTCGTCGGCGGTGCGGGGAGCTAGGCAGCGCAGATGGCTCTTGATCTGGCTCCACAGGGTTTCGATGGGGGTGAAGTCGGAGGAATACAGCGGCAGATACAGGAGCCGGGCTCCGGCGGTTGCGAGGGTTTCGCACACTCCGGCCACCTTGTGGTTGTCCATCCCCGATGGAGGGACAACCACAACCCAACCACTGAACATCAACCAGCGCCCAAAACTCTCACTCCATCTGGATCTGTTTCTACGGTCCGGTCAGAAGCCAAGAATCTCGGAACAACGCGCGGACTCGATCTCCTTTAGCGCCTCATCCTCCGCCCTAACTACCCCTCAAACCTTAACCAAGTCCTGCCCCAGATTTTTTGCTAATCACCAAAAGAAAAAGAGCGGGCAACCGAAGCCGCCCGCTCTTGTGAAATCAACGGAGCCTTGCCTTACGCCTTGCGACGGCGGAGGAGCAACCCCGCCGCACCAAGGCCAACCAAAGCGACCGTGGACGGTTCCGGGACGACCGCAACCTCGATTCCGTCGAACGTCGCGATGTCTCCGCCCGTATTCAAAAACAGAATGCCGAGTTTGCCGCCTTCCGATGCTCCAGTCGCCGCGATCGCAGCCGGACTGGAATAGGAAACCCAAGCGGTGTTGTCGCCAAGGGGAGACGTCGTGTAAGAACCGAAGACATTGGCGGGGGCGTCATAAAACAAGCTGACGGTCCATTCACCGATTCCATCCGAAGTCCAAGGCCAGCTTTTGGCGACAAACGCAACGGAGAAGAGGTCGCCCGCTTGAATGGTGTAATCGCTCAGGTTGTAGGCGGAACCACCTCCGTTGATGAAGGCCGAACTGCCTCCGGCATAGGTCCCCCACCAAGCCGCCGAACCCTCGACACCGGCGTCCAATATGCCGGCGTGGTTGCTCCAGCCGGGGATATCGTGTGCCGGATTGTCAAAACCATTGAAAGTTTGGTTCACCACCCCGGACTCGAAATCAAGATTCACGAACGACGTGATGGATTGCGCGTTGGATAGATTCACTAGCGAGCAGACAGCTCCAGCTGTGAGAATTGAGGTCAGCTTCTTCATGGTTGGATGGTTCAGGGTCGTCGTGATGGGCTTATCAACGCCTCAATCCTCCCGTGTTGTCCATCGGAAATTGATGCAAAGCGATGCCCATCAACGGGGTCTTTGAACATGGAAGGAAGCGCCGGGTGTCGCGTTTGATTGGATGACAGAACCAGCGGATTTCCTCTCGTCCGTTGCGCGCGGACGGAAGCGGCCTCCGCCGTCAATTCGCTCCGCGCGCTCCTCGGACATCGCCTGAAGCCGTATTCGACCCGAAGTGGCCGGGCTTGCCATCCAGCGCCATGTCGGCGGGCTCGTCGATGGTCAGAACGCCGTGGCTGTAGTCGAGTCGCAGTTGGCCGGTGCTGCCGCAGACACGAGACGGCTGTAGGCCGGGTTCTCCAACCCGGCGCTCGCCCCTTCCTGAAACCAACCCAACAGGACAGTCCCCAAGCCAAAAAGCCCCGATGGATTCCTCCATCGGGGCCTTTCAGTTCTTGCGTCTCTTGCGCTTCTTTGCGGCCAACAGCATCAGTTCACGGCCAGCAGCTCGACCTCGAAGATCAGCGTGGCGTTCGGCGGGATGACGCCGGGATAGCCGCCCGCGCCGTAGCCCATCTCGGGCGGGATGGTCAGCTTCACCTTGTCGCCCACCTTCATCTGGGCCACTCCCACGTCCCAGCCCTGGATCACCTGCCCGACCCCGAGCACGAAGTCGAACGGCTCGTCGCGGTCCACCGAGCTGTCGAACTTGGTGCCGTTGGTGAGGGTGCCGGTGTAGTGGACGGACACGACCTGGCCCTTGCGGGGCGAAGCGCCGGTGCCGGTGACAAGTTTCTCGATCTGGAGTTGGGCCATATCAGCTTTCAATGACGTTGATTTCGACGGGTTCGACCTTCACGCCGACCTTTTCCAGCCAGGCGATGACGGCCTTGAGATCGGAGCGTTTGCCTTCGAGTTCGAGGCAGAGAATGCCGATCTCCTCGCTCACGCTGGCCTGCCGCACGTTGAAGACGACCGGGAACTTGTGGGCCATTTCCCAGATGACCGGCCGTTTGACCAGCTTCACGGGATAGCTCAGCCAGAAACGACGGGTCTCGTTCGCGTCCAGCGTGGTGCGGACCGCCGGCGACTTTCGGGCGGCCTTCTTTGCGGCGGTCTTTTTGGCGGGCATGGCGTCTCGGGTTTAACCCCCGGCGATCGCGGGGATGATGCTGATCTCGTCGCCGTCCTTGATGGGCGTCGCCTGGTTTTCGAGGAAGCGAATGTCCTCCTCGTTCACATACACGTTCACGAAGCGGCGAACCTCGCCCTTCTCGTCGAGCAGGCGTTCCTTGATGCCGGGGAACTTGGCCTGGAGCTCGGCGACCGCCGTGGCGATGGTGCCGGCGGCGACTTCGACGAGCTCCTGCTCGTTGGTGAGCTTGCGGAGCGGAGTGGGGATGCGGACTTTTGCGGGCATAAAATTCAGGCTGCGTTCGACGGCGGAGCGTCAGTTAGTTTGGCAGGCGTGGCAACGGGCGATTTCTCATCCTCTTCGTCTTCCTCCTCGTCCTCGTCATTCCGTTTGGACGAAGAGGATGAGGAGGAGGAAGACGAGGACTCTTCAACCCCCGGCAAACGCCGGGATGATGCTGACTTCGTCGCCGGGTTTGATCGGCGTCTCTTCGTTTTGGAGGAAACGCACGTCTTCCTCGTTCACGAAGACCAGCACGGAGCCACGGAGCTGGCCGCGTTCGTCCATCAACCGGTCCCGCACGCCGTGGAAGCGGCTGTGGAGTTGGTTCACCGCTCCGGCGATGGTGCCGGGCTGGACGCGGATGACCTCCGCGCCTTCACAGAAGCGGCGGAGCGTGGGCGGAATGCGGATGGCGACGGACATCGTTCGGCTCTCAGTTCTTGGTCTTAATCTTCGTCTTAATCTCAATCCCTCCCCCGGAAGATTAAGAGGAAGATTACGATTGAGATTAAGACGGTTGGTTCAGGCCGTGGCTCCGGCTTTCACGCTGTCGAGAATCGCCTCGAACTCGCGCAGGCTGGGGCGGATCTCGCGGGTTTCGCCAACGTGGCCGGTCATCGCTTCGATGGTCTTGAGGCCGTTGCCGGTGATGCAGAGCA
>CBFGQE010000445.1:0-3313 GCA_965650815.1 uncultured bacterium | reverse complement strand
CTTCCCCGCTTTCGGGCACCAACGCGCCGCTTGCCGCGCCGCGTGGTCGCTGCCTAGTCTCCACGCATGAATTCCCCGATTCGCGCCCTGGCGCTGGGCTGTGCCCTGCTCCTGTCCGCCGTTTCCGGCTTTGCGGCGGAAAAATCCTACACCATCGCCGTCATCCCCAAGGGCACGACGCACGAGTTCTGGAAGTCGATCCATGCCGGCGCGGTGAAGGCCGAGCAGGAGCTGGCGGCCAAGGGCACCCAGGTGCGGCTCTTCTGGAAGGGCCCGCTGCGCGAGGACGACCGCGACCAGCAGATCCAGGTGGTGGAGAACTTCACCGCCCGCAAGGTCAGCGGCATGGTGCTCGCGCCGCTCGATTCCCGCGCGCTCGTCGCTCCGGTGAAGAGCGCGGTGCAATCGGGCGTGCCCGTGGTCGTGATCGATTCCGACCTGGAGTCCGACCAGCAGTTGAGCTTCGTGGCCACGGACAATTTCAAGGGCGGGCAGATGGCGGGCGAATATCTCGGCAAGATGCTGGGCGGAAAGGGCAAGGTGATCCTGCTCCGCTTCCAGGTCGGCAGCGCCAGCACCGAGGCGCGCGAGGCCGGGTTCCTCGACGCGTTGAAGAAGTTTCCCGACCTCAAGCTCATCTCCTCCGACCAGCATTCGGGACCGACGCGCGAAACCGGCTACCAGGCGTCGCAGAACCTGCTGAACCGTTTCGGCAAGGAGGTGGACGGCATCTTCTGCCCCAACGAAACCTCGACCATCGGCATGACCAAGGCCCTGCGCGACATCGGCCGCGCGGGCGGCAAGGTGAAGCTGGTGGGCTTCGACTCCGGCACCCAGTCGGTGCTCGATCTGAAGAACGGCGACGTGCAGGGGCTGATCGTCCAGGACCCGCTGAAGATGGGCTATCTGGGCGTCATGACGGTGGTGGACCATCTGGAAGGGCGGAAGGTGGAGAAGCGCATCGACACCGGCGTGTCGCTCGTGACGAAGGAGAACATGGCCGATCCCGCCGTGGCCGCGCTGCTCGCCCCGCCGATCGCGAAGTATCTGAAGGAGTGAGCGGAGGGATGAAGTTTTCAGTGTCCAGTAACCAGTAGTCAGTGCTGGCCGCTTCACTGAGCTACTTCACTGAAAACTGAATACTGGCCACTGACCATTCCCCCCGACTTTCGATCCACGCATGTCCCGCTTCTCCCGTTACCTCCAGGCCGGTGGCCCGTTCCTCGGCCTGCTGCTGGTTTGCGGGCTGTTTGCGCTGACCGAGGAACGCGAGTTCATCTTCACCGGGGGCAACTTCAAAAACATCCTCACCCAGACGGTCATCGTTGCCGTTGGCGCGCTGGGCATGACGCTGATCATCGTGGGCGGCGGCATCGATCTGAGCGTGGGTTCGGTCGTGGCGTTCACCGGCGTGCTCGGGGCCAAGCTGCTGGTGGCGGGTTGGTCGCCCATCGCCACGATGCTGGCGCTGGTCGCGGCGGGCGGGGCCATCGGTTTGGTCAACGGCGGGATCGTGGCCGGGTTCCGCATGATGCCGTTCATCGTCACGCTCGGGATGATGGGCATCGTGCGCGGCGCGGCGAAATGGCTGGGCGACAACCAGACGGTCAACGCGCCGGTGGATTCGCCCGTGGCGGGCTTGATGGCACGGACGAAGCCGGCGGAGTTCTGGCCGCTGCCCTGGGGCGTGTGGATCGTGGTCGGGCTGGCCGTGGTCATGGCGCTGATTCTCCGGCGGACCATCTTCGGCCGCCATGTCTTCGCGGTCGGAGCGAACGAACTGGCTGCCCGCTACAGCGGCGTTCGGGTGGGCTGGGTGAAGCTGGGCACCTACGGCATCGCCGGGCTGCTCTTCGGCCTCGCGGGGCTCCTCCAGATGTCGCGCCTCACCCAGGGCGATCCCACCGTGGCCATCGGGCTGGAGCTCGACATCATCGCCGCCGTGGTGATCGGCGGAGCCAGCCTGAACGGCGGCGCGGGCAGCGTGCTGGGCTCGATGATCGGCGCGCTCATCATGGCGCTGTTGCGCAACGGCACGAACCAGCTCGGCTGGCAGACCTTCACCCAGGAGATCATCATCGGCGCGGTCATCGTGCTGGCGGTGGGCTTGGACAAGTGGCGGCAGGGGCGGGGGAGGGGGTAGGTTGCTCGGGGTTGGAGTTCCAAGATTAGCGGCAACGCCAAACTTTGAACGCTGTATTCCGAACCTCGAAGCTACGGCTCACCGCCGCTCGCGGTCGCCGGCGATGTCGAGCAGCTCGCCGCCCACCAGATTGGTGCCTTTGCGGAAGGTGCCGTCGGCGTTGCGGTGGAGGTCGTCGGCGGTCCAGAGCTTGCCGTCGGGGCCGGCGGAGCGGATCTCGTGGCGGCGATTGCCGAGGGAGTGGAAGAAAAGCGGCGTGTTCCAGCGATCCACGAGCTGGCCCCGCGGATTCAGCGCGACGTGCTGATCCGGAAGGAACCGTTCGTGGGCCGGGTTCACGCCGCGAAAGGCGGCGGCCCAATCCTCGTTGGCGCTGAGCGGGCGATCCGCCGCGTCCTTCACGAGGAGGGTGAAATTGTCCATGAGCCGGGACATCAGAGTGAGGTCGTTCTCCGGAGCGGAGCCCGGGCTGGCGTAGCCGCGCAGGATGGATTCTCCGGGCAATGGCGGAGCGGTGCCTTCGGTCCGATCACCAGCCGGGGAGGGCGTCACCGAGGCGGTTGCTATTGGAGTCGATGATGCGGGGACAGCCGATGTCGTCTCGGTTTCCCTTGCGACATCCGCATCGGATCTTGGCCGAATCCAGAGCCACACGAGCAGCGTCACGCCCAGCAGCGCGAGGCTGAGAACGAGGGTGCTGGAGCGGGAGGACGGTGGATTCATGCGGAATGACGAGGCGCGAAAGCCAAGGGCCGAAGGAGGGACGAAGTTCGAGGAAGGCGTTTCTGTCGCTCCTCCGGAGCTTCTTCGGATCGGACCGCCCACCCACAGCTTACGCTGTGAGCTACGATCTGCCGCTGCTCCGCAGTTGGGAGCGAAGGCGAGCAGGTTTGAAGCTCTTCCTTGGTAGGAAGGACGCCACAAAAAGGAGCACGGACGGTCACGTCCTCGAGTTCAGTCTGAACCCGGATGGGACTCGATGCTCGGGGCGGATGGATGGCCGTCCTGGATCTGGCTCCATTGCCAGTGGGCGTGGCCTCGCGGACGTGACCGTCTGCGCTCCGGACGCTTCGTTCTTCCCCTAAGGCTTCGCGCTTCATTCGGCCTTTTCCTTTTGTCCCTTCGTCATTTCCTCAAGCAATCAATCCGAGCGGTCCGGTCGGCGAGGTC
>CBFGQE010000444.1:0-3316 GCA_965650815.1 uncultured bacterium | reverse complement strand
CCGAGGCTCGTGGTGGTGTCGGTCACGCCGCCGTCGCCGTTGAAGGCGAACCAATGTCCATCGGCCAACGAGCCCGTGCCGATCCACTGGACGCGGTTGCCCGCCGTGCCGATTCCGGCGGTGATGAACTCCGTGGAACCCGCGCCCCCGGCGGGAAACGGCCCGTTCACATTCAGCCATGCGTCGAAGCGCAGCCGATGGTCGCCCGTGAAACTCCGTCCTGTCGGCGACAACGACAGCGCCGCCGCCACGCCGTTGGCCCGGTTCGCCCCCAGCTTCAAGCCGAGCCGCGTGCCGTCGGTCGTGTTCGGCGCGAGCGGGATTCCGTCCGCCGCGTAGTTGTAGCCGAAGGTCGCCAGCGTGTCGGCCGAGGAACGGTTGATCGTCCAGCCTTCGGACGAAGCGGCGTCCAGCGCGTTGCTCCACACCGGATGATACGCCGGACCGACCGCGAGCCGCACCCTCTCGCTGACCGCGCCGCCCAGCGCGTTCGACACCGCCAACGCGTAGATTCCCGCCTGGTTCGTGGCCACGGCCGAGAGGCTCAGGGTCGCGTTCGTCCGACCCGGCAAGGGCTGGCCGTTGTAGCGCCATTGATAGCGGAGCGGCGGCGTGCCCCCGACCGGCGCGGAGAGGACGATGGAACCGCCCGCGTCCACCAAGCGATCCAGCCGCACGTCCGAGAGGAAATGCGCGGGCGCGTCGCCGATGCTCGCGGCGGTGATGGCGGGCCATTTGTTCGGAGCGGTGGAC
Organism: uncultured bacterium; assembly: GCA_965650815.1. GTDB lineage: Bacteria > Verrucomicrobiota > Verrucomicrobiia > Limisphaerales > CANJSG01 > CANJSG01. The sequence continues at coordinate 2,563 of CBFGQE010000444.1, read as the reverse complement.
TGGTGCTGGAAGCTCCAAAAACTGACGCCCTTGTAGCCGCCGGCCGTGGCGGGATTCACGGCGGTTTTCAGCGCGTTCATGAAGGTCGTGATCTGCGCGCCGTCCACGTCGCCCCGCACGGAGTTGTAGCCTTGGCCGATGGGCGCAATCGGCTTGATGGCGCTGCGCTGCGCGCCCACGAGGCCGTTCTGCCAGTTGCGCCATTCCGTGGTCATGCGCGAGACCATCGTCGCCGCGTAGCCCGTGCCGCCGATGTCGGCCCAATACGCCTGCGGCATGACCGCGTCGCAATGGATGCCGAACTCGACGTAGGGAAAGTTCGGATGGCTGCTGATGATCGGGAACGGCGCGTGGGCCAGGAAGCGGTTGGGGAACGCGGCCTTGATCGCGCTGGCGTAGCGGGTCGCGTTGGTCCGCTGGCCGGCGGCCTCGTATTCGGTCTCCGCGTCGATGATGAAGCCGTCCGCGCCGAGGTTCAGCGCGTGCAGAGCCACGTTGATCTCCGCCTCCGTGTCCGCGCCGCCATACACGTAGGCCCAGCCGAAGATCTTCATGCCGGCGGCGTGCGTGCGCTGGATCAGGTCGGCGTTGAACTGGGTCCAGATGTTGTCGTTGTCGCCGCACTTCACCGTGATCCACTGCATCCCGGCGGCCTTGGCCTGGTCGATGACGCCCTGCACATCGTTGCTGGGCAGCCCGAGCGACAACGCGCACTCGGTCATGCGCCAGATCCAGACGCCCTTCCCGAGGTTCGCGGGATCGACGCCGCGTTCGAGCACGTCGCTCGACCGACGGCGGTCGATGACCACAGGCGTGGCGGGAATGGTCTCGGTCGTCTCGGCCAATGCGTCGCGGGAATAGCCCGGCGGCGGAAACTCTCCGCCATGCGTGCGCCGATGATAGAGCGCCGCGTCGTCCGGCAATGGCTGCGCGAAGAGTTCCGTCGCACATGCAAACGACACCACGAGGGCGAGGAGCCGAAACAACGGAGCGCGGACGATCACGTCCGCGAGGCCGCGCTCAAAGGCTAGGCGGACCAAAACTCGACTCACGGGGGAAGATTCTCTCTCAACCAGAACCCACCCCTGACCCCTCCGAGGAGGGGATAAGACAGGACGGCCATCGACCACCGAACGCGCGTCCACAGTTCCCCTCCTCGGAGGGGGCAGGGGTGGGTTTCCGGGCTCAAAGAACGAGTTTGAGCTACGGGAGAAAAGTCGCCCGCTTGCCCGCATAGACCGTCGAACTCTGGACCAAAACACCTTCATCCCTTGCCTCCCAATGCCTTCACCACCGCTCGGGCCACGGACGGAATGATCGCGCGGTTGTTCGCGTGGCCGACAGTGAACGTGACCAACACGAAGCGTTCGCCGTTCGCCAGTTCCACATAGGCCGCGTCGTGCCGCGTCTGGCTGGTCCAGCCGGCTTTGGACCAGAGCTTCGCATCGGCGGGCAGACCGGGCGCGGTGAAGCCGTGGGCTTGGGAATCGGGATCGCCAGTCGGCTGCGCGAAGTCGCGCTTCATCAGCGCCAGCATCTCTTCGCAGCGCTTCGCCGAAACCGCCTTACCGGTCGCGATCTCCGCCAAGAGCCGCGCGGTGGCGTCGGTCGTCAGCTCGTTGCGGCTGGGCTTGAAGGCGCGCATTGCCTGCGTTTCCCGGCCGTAGGGCCCTTCGCCCCAGGGCTTCTTGTCGGCGTTGATGTTCGTGTAGCCGAGCGAGGCGAAGTAGCGGTTCACCGCGCCGCGCTGGTGGTGCCATTCCTTCAGCGCCTCGGGCTCCAGCTCCGGACCGCTGGTGGTGCCGGTCAAGAGGTCGAGCACGTAGTGGGTGGCCTCGTTGTAGGAAAGCACGATCATGTCGCTGAGCGCGCGGCGCAGCTCGGCCGTGTCCTCCAACGTCTTGTCCTCCATCTGGCGGTGCGCCGCCACGAGGTAGAAGAGCTTCACCACGCTGGCGGGATAGATGCGTTCGTCGCCGCGATGGCTGCCGCGCAACGGCCGGGCCGGATCGCGCAGATCCATGAGCGTCACCGCGAGCTGCTCCGGTTGGAGCTTCTGTTCGGCGAACTCGGCGAGCGTCGCCTGCACGGCGGCGTCCACGATGGACTGCACTTGGGCTTCGGTGCGCATGGGAAGAATCGGCTTCGGATCGGCGGCGTGCGACAAGGCGGGCCAGGCCAGCGCCAAGACCGTGCTCCACAGACAGCGGAAGGTTTTCATGGTTTGCACAAAGTTGTCTCGGGCCGTTGTGGGAACCCACCCCTGACCTCTCCCAGGAGGGGATAAGGCAGAACGGCTATCGACAGCCGAACGCGCGTCAACAGTTCCCCTCCCGGCAGGGGTCAGGGGTGGGTCTCGCCCTCAAATCCAGTCTGCCACGCACTCCGCTACACCACCGCCGCTTCGTCGATCACCAGATCGCCGCGCTCGCCGTCGAGCGTCGCCGTCACGCCCAGCGGAATCGTCGCGTTGATCGGCACGTGGCCGAACGGCAGGCCGACCACCACCGGCACTTCGAGCGGCAGTAGCCGTTCACGGAAAACATCGTCCAGGCTCTGGCGG
>CBFGQE010000443.1:0-3320 GCA_965650815.1 uncultured bacterium | reverse complement strand
CCTGCGGCCAGCGTGATCGTGGGATTGGGCAGCGTGGCGGTGTTGAAGGTGGTGAAACGCAGCCAGAGCGGGGCTCCGCCGGAATCCACGAAGTTGAAGCTGGTCACCAGCGCGTTGTCCCCGACGGAGGCGTTGCCCGCAGGGATGTCCACGTTGCGCACCGCCGTGATGAGCGTGGAGGGAGCTGCCTCCAGCTTCGCTGAGGTGGAGCCGGAGATGTTGGGCGAACGGAAGAGCACGGTTCCGTTCGCGGTCGGAGCCGTGAAGCTCTCGAAGTCCGTGAGGAGCTGGGCCCGGGTCGTGCCCGGCAGGGCCACGGCGCAGAGCCCGGCGAGGGCGAGGAGGCGTTTTGTCATGCGTTTCGGAGTTGGGTTTGGTTGCGTTGCGGAGATCATTCCGTCAGCCGGAAGAACATCTGCGGCCCGGTGAAGACATTGGTCCACGGCGCGGTGGTGGCTCCGGGGACATTGGTGAAGGTGCCGGTGACGGCGTCGCTGGTCTGGAGCTGATGCGTTCCGGTCCAGTTGAGCACGACCTTGCCGTCCACCCGGCTGGCGGCGAGGGAGAGGGAGACGGGCGGTTGCGGGCTGGAGCCCACGGGCAGCAGCAGCAGGCGGAAGGAGATCGGTTCGTCCAGGTTCACCTGCGGGTTGCCCACGCCGGAGGTGGTGAGGCGGACCCAGCGGGTCTCGTTGGTGCCGGACCATTGGAATCGGACGCGGAAGGACTTGGTGCCGGTGTCGGCCGTGGCGTCGGTCACGGCGGAGAGGCTGGGGGCGCTGAGCAGGTTGCCGGAGGTGGTGCCGGAGAAGGTGGGGGCGCGGAAGCCCACGTCGGTCGCGCCCGTTTCCGAGGCCTCGAAGGACTGCCAGACGGTTTCGCCGTTCTGGAGGTTGTCGATGTAGAGGTCGTAGGGGCCGACGTCCGTGAGGTCGTCGATGGCCAGGGCGACGGCGTCGAGCACGCCCCAGTTGCCGGGGATGGCGTTGGGGTTGGTGCCGGTGCCGTTCCAGCGGATGGAAGGCGTGGTTTGCATTGCGTTCGGCGTGACCTCGCTGCCGGCGGACCAGCCGGAGTCGTCGCTGTAGGCGGTCTCGGTGGTGTCGGCGAACTCGGTGAAGCCGCCGCCGTTGATGTCGCGGAGCAGGCGGTAGCCGGTGGCTCCGTCCACGGCGGCCCAGGTCCAGTTCACGGTGAACGGCTCGGCCGAGGTGACTTCGGGGGAGGTGGCGCCGACCGGGGAGTAGAAGGGCAGGCCGGTGTTGGTGTTCAGCATGGATGCGAAGACCTTGATGGTGGCCTTGTCGCCTCCGGCATAGGCCCCGCCGGGGGAGGCGGTGCCGAGGACGTTGGAGGATTCGCCGAGGACGACGTTGCCGCGCTCGAACGAAACGGTCTGCCAAGTATTGCTGGGATGGACGACGAGGCCGCCAACGGGCGAACCGGCAAGCGTGGCGGTGGCCCCGAGGAAGTGGATGTTCGCGCTGGCGGTGTTGCCCGGGGCGCCGGCGGGGCCCGTGCTGTCGGTCTCGCGGATGCTGAGGGCGATGCGGATGCGGGGGTTCGCGCCGCCGCCGACGAGCAGGCCGGCCGTTGGGGTGCAGCCTTCCTGGCCATCGAGGGTCTGCGTGGCCGCGACGGAGGCGCCCTTCACGAGGCCCGTGACGGCCACGGTGTTGTTGCCCGCCACGATGTCGGCCGTCTTCGTCCCGATGGCGACCATGCCGGAGCCGGTGTTCTGATAGACGGTCACGGCGGTCGCGCCCTCGGCCACGCCGGTGACGACGACCTGGTTCACATCCGCCGAGAGCGGACCGGTGACGCCGACGACGGGCACGTTCAGGCAGGGCTCGAAGAGGGTGAAGCGGAAGACATCGACGAGCAGCCGCTGGCTCGCACCGGCGCTGACGTGGCCGGAGAGGTAGCCGAAGTCGATCGAAGGATTGGCGCTGTCCACCGCGTTGGTCACGTAGCCGAGCAGCATCCACTTGGAGGCCGGGTTGCCGGCGGCGCGCTGGAAGTTCGTGCCGGTGTCGGAAAACGACAGCGTGCCGCCCGTGGTGCAGACGGCGGTGAGCACGAGATCGGTGCTGACGTTGCCCGCCGTGGCGCTGAAGTTGTGGTGGATCTGATAGACACCGCCGGGCACGCCGAGCGTCGGCGTCAGGGTGAAGCCGGGGATGCCCTCCACCGCGTTGGAGAAGGTGTTCGAGAAGAAGCGCGAACCGTCGCGGGCCGGTGCGCCGAGAGCGGTGCCCTTGGCGCTGGTGTCGGAACCGGGGACGGTCTCCAGATAGGTGCCGTCGAAGTTCGCCCCCGTGCCGGTGGGCGAAGGACGGGCGGTGATGTAAACGGTGTCCGCCACGCCCGCGCGCGGCAACAGCAGGGCCGCGACCAGCGCGGCGAAGGAGACGGCTTTCATCATGGCAATCGGGATCGGGGCTGCGCGCCGGTCACGGAAGGCTTCCGTCCGGAGATGGCGCGGTCGGGAAGGGGAGGGAAGACGACGCTCCGGTGCCCGGTCTTCGGGGACGTGGAGATCACGGGAGACGTCATGGTGGAGTTCGTAGTCAATTGTCCGCCGCATCGACTAGGCACCCAAATTGGGGGTGCAAGAAGGCTTCCGACGGCGCGTCGAACGCGGCATGAAACACGGCATGTTCAGCGCCTCGTCGTTTCCGGGTCTTCGCGCGGGTCCGGGAGTTCTGCTTCTCCGTTCGTTCGCCGTCCTGGCCCTGCTGCTGGCCTTGTCCAGCGGTTGCCGCAACGTGGCTCCTTCGGACCAGAAGGCACCGTCCGCAGCGGCGCTCGATGTCTCGCGCTTTGCGGCCATCGACGCCGCGATCACGCGCTACGTGACCAATGGCGGGATGCCCGGAGCGGCCTTCTACCTCGGCCGCAACGGCGCGACCTACGAACGCGCCTACGGCGAGAAGTCGCTCGCGCCGACGCGCGAACCGTTGACGGGCGACACGGTGTTCGACGTGGCTTCGCTGACCAAGGTCGTGGCCACCACTCCCGCGATCATGCTCCTCGTTGAACGAGGCCGCATCGCGCTCGACGCGCCGGTGTCGCGCTACCTCCCCGCGTTCACCAACGGCGGGAAGGACGCGATCACGGTGCGGCATCTGATGACGCACACTTCGGGGCTGCGGGCCGGCTTGTCCGCGCGCCCGGCGTGGACCGGCAACGACGCGGCCATCGAGCGCGCCTGCGCCGAGAGCGTCACGCAGCCGCCGGGCACGGGGTTCCGCTACTCGGACATCAACTTCATCGTGCTCGGCGAGATCGTGCGGCGCGTCAGCGGCCAGCCGCTGGAC
>CBFGQE010000442.1:0-3362 GCA_965650815.1 uncultured bacterium | reverse complement strand
GCGCGGATGCGGAGGCGTTCCTGGAGGCGGATGATCCCGGCGACGTTGAAGAGCACGATGCGCGGTCCGCCGGCTTCGCACGCTTCGCGAAAGCTGCCGGGGCCGGAGTCGTGAAGATTGGTCACGACAAAGATACGTCCGCCGCGTCCGCCGAAGCTATACATGCCGCCGCCCTGCGCGCCGGGGAACGCGGGGATCGGGGCTTGGAGCAGATCGTCCGGACTGTCGGCTCCAGGCTGGTAGGGACGGCCCTTTGCGGCCCATTCGTTCACGGCGGGCAGTGCCTTGGCCCAGGCTTCATCGGACCGGCGGTCCGCGGCGGCTTTGCGGGCGGTGGACTCGGCCTGGATGGCGGAGGTGATCTTCGGATACTGGGCCGCACCGCGCAGCACACCGAGCACAGCAACGCAGACAACAATGGCGGCGGAAGGCCGGGGCAGGGGTGAAAAAGCGCGGTTCATGTGGGCGGCGGCGTTGGCATTTCGGCGGCGGCGATGCTCAGGGAATGGCCGAACGCTGTCGCCGGAGCGGGCACTTGCCAAGCGCGTTGCCGCGCGCTGGGCGAAAGCACAAGGGAAACGGACGAAAGCACAGCCCGAGGCCGGGCGTTCAGGCGGATGGATCGCGCAGACGATCCAAGGCCCAGCGGAGGTTTTCGCGGGCGGCGGTTTCCCATCGGTCGCGCAGCGTCTCGGTGCCGTAGATCGCCGGGCGTTCGAGGAACCGCCGGAGAATGGCGCTGCGGCCGTTGGAGAAATCGGTCGGCGAGACCCACGCATACTCCTGCCGGATCTGGTGCTCGAACGCTTCGTAACGGGGGCGGGGTTGGCCCAGGATGCCGAGATCGATGTCCACCAGCAGCGTGGCGTCGCGATCCGCGGCGGGAGCAACGTGCTTGGTCGCGAGGATCAGCGCTTGAACGCGGTTTCGCAGACGCGCCAAACCAGCGTTCTCCAGAACACCGCCCGCCAGCTCCGCGCTGCGCTCCTCGTTGTCCTGGGCGTGGGTGTCGTAGATCGCGTCATGGAACCAGATCGCGAATTCCACGAGGTCCGGCGATTCCGCCAAGGACCGGACCGAATCGAACTCCGTCAGGCAAAAGCCGATATGGTCGAGGTTGTGGTAGGCGCGGTGCGATTCGCGGTAGTGCGCGATCAGGTCTTCCCAGACCGGTCGGGCTTCGCCCCGGGCACCGATCCGCGACCAGAGAGCCAGCCAGCGTTCAAACGACGGGACGTTCATGGAATTTCCTCAGCAGCCGTTCGTGCACGGCGGGCGGCACGTAGTTCCGGACAATCGACTCCCAGCCCTCTGGGCCGATCAGCCCTTTCACCATGCTGGAGCTGACCTCGGCGATGTCGCGCGGCGGCATGAGGAAGACGCTGGTGACGTTCGGTTCCAGGTCGCCGTTCAGGTTCCGCATCGTCCGTTCATACTCGAAGTCACCGGCCGACCTTATGCCGCGCAGGATGTGGGTCGCACCGATGGAACGCGCGTAGTGGATGAGGAACTGCGCGCCGAAGCTCGTGATTTCGACGCCGGGAAGATGCCGGGTGGATTCGCGGATGAGCTCCAGCCGCTCCGTTTCGCCGAAGGTGGGTTTCTTGTTCGGGTTGATGCCGATGGCTACGGTGAAGCGGTCGAAGAGCTGGACGCCCTGCTCGATCATCCACAGGTGGCCGACGGTCAACGGGTCGAACGTGCCGGCATAGACGCCGTGTTTGGCTTTCGGGTTGGGAGAGGTGCCCATCGGGTAGCGAGTTCGGCGCGCATTCCGCTCTAAAGACGCGCGGCGGCGAAACGATGGATCGCTCAAGCGATGATCGCTACTCGTTTCTGGATGCCGAGCGGGCCAACTCTTTCTTCAACTCCCTTTCGCGCAGCCACGCGAAGATCACGGGGGTGACGATGAGGATGTGGACCAGGCTGCTGATGGAGCCGCCGATGACGGGCGCAGCCAGCGGTTGCATGACTTCGGCACCGGCCCGGTGGCTCCACATGATGGGCAGCAGGCTGGCGATGGTGGTGGCGACGGTCATGACCTTGGGCCGCAGGCGGAGCTTGGCCCCGTCCTTCACGGCGTCGATCAGGTCGGCGGCGTTGAAGGCGTCGCCGCGTTCGGCCTTCTTCTTGGCCAGCATCTCCTCCAGGAACACGACCATCACCACGCCGGTCTGGATGGCGATGCCGAAGAGCGCGATGTAGCCGACCCACACGGCGACGCTGAAGTGGTAGCCCAGCCACCATTGGAGAAACACGCCGCCGCTCAAGGCGAAGGGCACGGCGAGGAGGACGTGGGCGGCTTCGCTCAGGGAGCCGTAGGTCATGAAGAGTAAGAGGAAGATTACGATTAAGACGATGGGGATGATCACCTTCAGCGTCTGCTCGGCGTGGAGCTGGTTCTCGTATTGGCCGCTGTATTCGATCGTCATGCCGGGCGGGAGATGCGGGACGATCTCGGCGTTCAAGCGGGCGCGGATCTCCTCGACGAAGCCGCCGAGGTCGCGGTCCTGCACGTTGGCCTGGACGAAGACGCGCAGGCGGCCGTTTTCGCTGGCGATCTCGCTCGGACCCATGACGCGCCGGATGTCGGCGACCTGGCCCAACGGAATGACCTGCCCGGCGGGCGTGGAGACGAGGATCTCGCCAAGGCGCTCGAGGTCGTCGCGTTCATCGCGCTGGAGCCGGACCTGGATGGGGTAGCGTTCGCGTCCGGCGATGGTGGTGGAAACGGTCGCGCCGCCGATGCCGGTTTCCACGGCGTCGAGCACCTGCTTGGCCGAGAGGCCGAAGCGCGCCATGGCTTCGCGGCGGACGTGGACTTCGAGATACGGTTTGCCCTGCACTCGGGACGGGGCGACTCCGACCGCGCCGGGGATCTGGCGGATGACCTTTTCCACCTCGAAAGCCTTGGCCTGAAGCGCGTCGAGATCGTCGCCGAGGATCTTCACGCCCACCTGGGCGCGGATGCCGGTGCTGATCATGAGAATGCGGTTCTCGATCGGCTGGAGGAAACCGGGGACGTAGCCGGGCACGGTGGTGAGCTTGTGGGCCAGCTCGGCCTTTAGTTTTTCCATCGTCATGCCGTCGCGCCAAACGGGGTTGCGTTTCACCCGCCAACCGTCGGCGATGTATTCGGGCTTCAGCATGATCGTGGTCTCGATCATCTCGACGGGAGCGGGATCGGTCGCGGTCTCGGCGCGGCCGAGCTTGCCCGCGACGGATTCTACCTCCGGCGTGTCGCGCATCACGCGGTCCTGCCAGGCCATGATGCGTTTCACCTCGGTCAGCGAGGTGCTGGGCAGCAGCACGGGCATGAAGAGGAGCGAGCCTTCGTTCAACGGAGGCATGAACTCGCGGCC
>CBFGQE010000441.1:0-3368 GCA_965650815.1 uncultured bacterium | reverse complement strand
ACGGAGATCGAGGACCGCACCACCATCAAGATCGAGACCATCTTCGAGACCGTCGTGCCGGTGCCCGTAGTGACGATGGAGCCCGCCTTCATCGACCTCGCCGACCTCACCGAACCCGAGGCGCAGGTGGAGGTGCGGATCACGAACCACGGCCTCGTCGCGGCCAAGGCGGTCTCGTTGGAGCTGCCCGTCGGCGGTCCCGTGACCTTCGAGACCGTGGCGACCGAGCTGGGCGATCTCCCGGCGATGAGCTCCATCACCGTGCCCATCCGCATCCGCTTCCCCGAGGCCACGCCGACGCCCTCCGCCATGTCGCTCACCGACCTGCGACGGCAGACCAGCGGCTCGCGCAACCAGTGCTACTACACCATCCGCAAGCGCCATGAGCTGCCCTGCGGAAACACGACCAACGTGTATTACAGCTCCACCTCCGTCCGCGACTCCAAGGCCACGGGCTGTGGCGGCGGCGGCGGGAGCAGCGGCAGCCGCTATTTGGGCAACGGCCCGATCTTCAACGGCGGCCCGCTCGGCCCGTATGGCGCCTCCTCCGGTCCCGGTGGCACCTGGTCCGCCCCGCGCAGCATCAAGGAGAAGGAGGATTGCGGCTGCGAAGGCTTCGTGCCCGCCTGCTTCGAGCTGGGCGGTTCGCTGGCCGCGCCGCCGATTTCCATCGGAGGCAAGGAGGCGAGCGTGAAGCTCACCGGTTCGGGCAAGGTCTGCACCTGCTGCGACGAGGACGGCCCCGGCATCAAGAAGGAGATCTCCGCCGGTGTGGAAGGCAGCATGGAATTCACCGTGCCGCTCACCGCACCGGACCCCGTGGTCGAGATGACCGACGGAGTCCACACCTTCAAGGGCGGTGTCCATCTCGGCGGCGTCACCCTCACCGTCAGCCCCAAGATCTCGGGCACGTTCCAATATACCGAGGACTGTCACGGCAAGAATGCGAAGACCTGCATCACCATCGCCGGAGCAGGCGCCGGTGAGGTCAAAGCGGAGCTGGGGCCGGAATTCGAGGTGAGCCAGGCCGGCGTTGCGGTCGGCAAGGTCACGGCCAAGGCCAGCGTCTTCATCAAGTCCGGCGTCTCGCTGAAATACGTGCAATGCGGCGACACCTCCGAAACCAAGCTCTGCTTTGACGGCGTTACGGCCGGCGTCTCCGTGACCGCCGCCTTTGGTCCGGCCGAGGTCAGCCAAAGCTCTTCCCTCGAACTGGCCGGCGAGAAATGCACGGGCGGTGCGGGCGGCTCCTCACTCACATTCTCCAACGAGGATGAGATCCTCCGCGAGCTGGAGCGGCAGCTCCAACCCCAGCTGGAGAAGATGGCCAACGAGATCCGTGCCCGCCACGGCATCGCGCCGCGCACCACCCAGACCACCTCCAGCAGCAGCCGGAACGTGGCTCCGATGGACTTCCGCCGCCAGTCCGCCGGCGACGGCATCTGCGCCCGCGTGAAGCTCCTGATCGAACAGGACCTCGTCATGACCCGGAACGCCTTCGACGCGAAGCTGGAGCTCATCAACCGCGATCCCGGCCTCGGTCTCTCCGCCATCGGCGTGGGCGTGGTCGCCTACGACGCCGACGGCAAGGACGTGACCGAGCGCTTCGGAATGCGCAAGCCGGTCGTCATCGGCATGGGCGACGTGGACGGCACCGGCACGCTCGGACCCGATTCGCGCGGCACCGCCTCCTTCATCCTAGTGCCCACCCGCGAGGCCGCGCCGGAAGGACCGACCGTCTATTTCGTCGGCGGCTACCTGCGCTACAAGCTGGGCGAACAGAGCCTCGACATCCCGCTCACCCCGGTGCCCATCACCGTCTATCCCGACCCGCGCCTCGTCGTGAAATACTTCCACCAGCGCGACGTCTTCAGCGACGACCCGTTCACCCGCGACGTGATCGAGCCCACCATTCCCTACAGCCTGGCCGTCATGGTGCAGAACAAGGGCAAGGGCGAGGCCAAGAACGTCCGCATCATCTCGGGCCAGCCGAGGATCATCGAGAACGAGCGCGGCCTGTTGATCGACTTCAAGATCATCGCCACAGAGGTCGCCGGCCAGAGCCTCACCCCGTCGCTCACCGCGAACTTCGGGCTGATCAATCCCGGCGACATCGCCATCGGCCGCTGGTTGATGACCTCCACGCTCCAGGGCTTGTTCATCAACTACTCCGCGACCTTCGAGCATCAGGACAGCCTGGGTAAGACGAACCTCTCGCTCATCGACGAGGTGACGATCCACGAGATGAACCGGCTGGTGCAGGCGGGCGGCGCGTTCGAGGACGGCAAGCCCGACTTCCTCGTGAACGGCGAATACGACATCGACGACATGCCGGACCACCTCTACCTGAGCGACGGCACGACGAACCGCGTCTCCGTGGTCCGCGCGGGCACCATCGACGCGCCCGCCTCAGCCGGACATCTGGAAGTGCAGTTGAATGCCGAAATGCCCGCCGGTTGGACCTATCTGCGCATCGCCGATCCGGCCAACGGCCACTGGCAGTTGATCCGCGTCGTCCGCTCCGATGGGTTCGAGCTGTCGGTCGGCACCAACGTCTGGAACACCGACCGCACCTTCATCGGCCGCACCCAGAAGCCGGTCCGGGAAAACATTCTCCACCTGCTCGACCACGACAGCTCGGGCCGCTACACGCTGATCTATTCGCCGCTGCCGCCGGACGACTTCACCACGCCGAGCAGCTCCGTGGCCGCATTGCCCGCCTACAGCCAGGAACAGATTCCCGTGACCTGGTCCGGCACCGACGCGGGCGGCGGCGTGGTCGCCTCCTACGACATCTACGTGGCGGAAAACTACGGGCCGTTCGTCCCGTGGCTCCAGGGCGTGGCCGAAAACGCCGCGATTTTCACCGGCACCGCCGGCAAGCGCTACGAGTTCTACTCCGTCGCCACCGACAACTCCGGCAACCGCGAAGCCGCGCCGCTCTACGCCGACACCCACACCGTCGTCGGTCTGACCAACACCGCGCCCACCCTGTCGCTCAGCGCCCCGGCCGAGGCGGATGAAGGCGCGGTCGTGACTATCGCCGCCAACGCGGTGGAGCCCGACGCCCCGCTCCAGAGCCTGCTCTTCACCCTGGCCGCCGGCCCCGCCGGAGCGACCATCAATCCGGGCTCCGGCCAGATCACCTGGCCGACCTCCGAAGGCACCGGACCGAGCACGAATATCTTCCGCGTGGTCGCCCGCGACAACGGCCTGCCGCCGCTCTCCGCCACCAGCAGCGTCACCGTCATCGTGCGCGAGGTGAACCAGCGCCCTGTGCTGCCCGCGCTGCCGGACTTCCAGATCAGCGAAGGCCGCCTCTTCCGCTACACCAACTCGGCCACCGACGCCGATCTGCCGCTCCAGAC
>CBFGQE010000440.1:0-3377 GCA_965650815.1 uncultured bacterium | reverse complement strand
GCAAGCTCGGCGAAACCGTCCGCGCCCAGGCCGAGAACGCCCGTCTGAGCAAACGCCTCGCGACCATCATCACCGACGTGCCGGTGAATGTGGAGCTGGACGAACTCGCCCTTCCTGCGCCGAACGAAGACGCGGTGAAGGCGCTCTGCGTGGAGTTCGAGATGAACGCCATCGGTCGCCGTCTATTCGGCGACGGCTTCAAGGCCGGACGCACAGGCAGCGGCCCCGTAGCCGCCGAGGTGACGAGGCGGAAAGCGCCTCAACCGACGAGCGAGGCGGATGAATTGGACTTGTTCGGAAGGACGGACGCGAAAGCGGATACCGGATCCCAGATTCCAGATGCCGGAGCGCCACCCGTCGATCCAGCGACGTCCGAAGCAGAGAATCCGGCATCCGGTATCGGGCATCCAGCATCCGTCCCAAGTCTCCGCACCATCACCGACACCCAAGCTCGCTACGAGCTGGTCGACTCACCTGAGAAGCTGGCCGCGATGATCGCGGTGTTGTCCGCCGCTCCGGTCTTCTGTTTCGACACGGAGACGGACGGCATCGATCCCAAGGACGCCGCCTTGCTCGGCATCGCTTTCAGCGCCGAAGCTGGCACCGGCTACTACGTCCCCTGTAGCCGCCGAGGTGACGAGGCGGAAAGCCACTCCGGCCAAGAATCCGTCCGCCTCCTCACGTCGGCGGCGACGGTCGATCCGGTATCCGGCATCGGGCATCCGGCATCCGCCTTGGCGCCGCTGTTCTCCTCCTCCGCGCTCAAAGTCGGCCACAACCTCAAGTTCGACCTCGCCATTCTCCACACCCACGGCGTTGCCGTCGCCGGGCCGTTCTTCGACACCATGATCGCCCACGCCTTGATCGAACCCGATCAACGCCACGGCATGGACTATTTGTCCGAACGGTTGCTCGGCTATTCGCCCATCTCCATCGAAACGCTCATTGGGCCCAAGGGGCCGACCCAGCGTAAAATGTCCGACGTTCCGGTCGAAGACGTCGCCCGCTACGCCGCCGAAGATGCAGACGTCACCTGGCAGCTCCGCGAAAAGCTGGAGCCGATGCTTCGCGAGAACGGGCTGGAGCAGGTGTTCCACCAAGTCGAAATGCCCGTCCTACCCACCGTCACCGCGATGGAGCTTGAGGGCATCCGCGTGGATGCCGCCGTGTTGGCCGACTTCAGCGCGCAGCTTGCGAAAGAAATGGCCGCCGCCGAGGCCGACATCCAGCGGCTGGCCGGACGCGAGTTCAACGTGAACTCGAACAAGCAGCTCGGCGAAGTGCTCTTCAACGAACTCAAGCTCGTCGAGAAGCCGAAGAAGACCGCCACCGGCCAGTTCGCCACGGACGAACAGACGCTCACCGCGCTGGCCGGCACGCACGCGATCGTGCAACGCATCCTCGACTACCGAGGCGTGTCGAAGCTCAAGAGCACCTACGCCGACGCCTTGCCCGCCGCGATCCATCCGAAGACTGGCCGCGTCCACACGAACTACCTCCAGTGCGCCACCGCCACCGGCCGTCTCAGCTCGAACGATCCGAACCTCCAGAACATCCCCATCCGCACCGAGCTGGGGCAGGAGATCCGAAGGGCGTTTGTTCCGAGGGACGCCGTTGATTGGCGCATCCTCTCCGCCGACTATTCCCAGATCGAACTCCGCATCATCGCCGCGCTCAGCCGCGAGGAAGCGATGATCGAAGCCTTCCAGAACGGCGAAGACATCCACACCGCCACTGCCGCGCGCGTCTTCGGCGTGATGCCCGGACTCGTCACGCCCGAGATGCGGCGCAAGGCCAAGATGGTGAACTTCGGCATCGCCTACGGCATCTCGGCCTTCGGCCTGGCCCAGCGGCTCTCCATCCCGCGCAAGGAAGCGGCCGAGATCATCGAGCACTACTTCCGCAGCTATCCCGGCATCCAGCGCTACATGCAGGAGACGATCGAGTTCGCCCGCACGCATGGCTACGTCCAGACCGTGACCGGTCGCCGTCGTCTTCTGCGCGACATCAACTCCGGCAACGCCACCGTGCGCGGCGCGGCCGAACGCAACGCCATCAACACGCCCATCCAGGGAACCGCCGCCGACATGATCAAGATCGCCATGGCGCGCATCCACGCGGAGATTGGCAAACGCGGCCTGAAATCTCGCCTACTCCTCCAGGTCCACGACGAACTCGTCTTCGACCTCTTCGTCCCCGAGGAAGCCGAACTCCGAGCGCTCGTCGCCGAGCAGATGAAGACCGCCCTGCCCCTGCCCGTGCCCATCGACGTCGAGATCGGCACCGGCGCGAACTGGCTGGAAGCGCACTGATCCCGAACGATGCAGATGAGCAAATGCCCGGAAAGATGACCGCCAAGAGCATTGGGCCAGAGCAGGACAAGCGTTCAGCCGGTCTCCGAATACCTCTCCACCTTGTGTCGGGATTTTTCGGTCGATCAGGCCTGGTATCTGCGGAGGAAGATGCCCCGCAACCAGATCGGTCCCGGACGAGGTTCCGGCGGTCTTTCCGCCCGTTCTCGCTCGTGCGGATTCGGCTCGATTCGCGGTTCCCGTTCCGCCGGTTTCGCGCCGGAGAAAAGGGGTGGACAGCTCACCTCTTCGGGCACATATAGAACGCCGTTGTATGGCCAAGAAAAACCCGTCCCGGCGTCGCCTCACCCGCAAGCAGCAGCGTGACATCGACATCGAGATCGGCTTCCTCGAAGGCGTCCTGCGCCGCGATCCCGGATACGTGGAGGCGCTGGAAATCCTCGGCGACGACTACACCAAGCGCGGGCGGCACGAAGAGGGTCTTGCCATCGACCAGAAGCTCGTGGCCCTGAAGCCGACCGATCCCGGCGTGCTCTTCAACCTGGCCTGCAGCCTCTCTCTCCTGAAGCGCCTGGACGAAGCGGCCGAAGCCCTCCGGAAATCCATCCAGCTCGGCTACCGCGATTTCGACTGGCTCATGCAGGACCCCGATCTGCGCAAGCTCCGCGCGGACGAACGCTTCGCCTCCATCCAGGCGTTGATTGAGGGTGAACTCTCCGAACAGGGCTCCTAGCCTGCGGGCATGATCGTCCAGCACGGCGGCCAGTCCCGCCACTACCGCACCGTCACCTTCGACGCGGCGGCCAACGAAGTCCGTCTGATCGAGCAACGGCTGCTGCCGCACGAGTTCCGCATCGTGCGCACCCGCACCTTCCGCGAAACCGCCGCCGCCATCCGCGACATGGTCGTGCGCGGCGCCGGGGCCATCGGCGCGACGGCGGCCTACGGTTTGGCCCAGGGCGCGGCGGCGTTCCGGGGAAAGGATCTCGCGAAGTTCGAGGCCCACGTCGAAACCGTCTTCCAAGTGTTGAAGGACGCCCGGCCCACGGCCGTGGACCCGGTCAA
>CBFGQE010000439.1:0-3380 GCA_965650815.1 uncultured bacterium | reverse complement strand
CGCAATTCGGACAAGGAGGACAAGAACAAGGACTGGCTGTCCGCTCCGGCTAACGGCGAACTCGACTACGAGGCGTCCCTCGGCGTGACCATGTTCTCCTCGCCCAAGGCCTCGGCCACTTCTGCGCCGCAGGCCGCCTCCGGCCGGTCTCCCAAACCGGGCACAACCCAACAGCCCGGTAATCCCTCTCTGGCCCCGGGCGATGCCGACGACCCCTTCAACGCCCAGCTCCAGAGCTACATCCGGCCCGACACGATCATCAGTCCCTCCTTTTCCGGCATTGGCCAATCCAGCGGGGTGGCCGGTTTCGGCCGGTCTCCCGGGCTGGTTGGTGGAGGCGGCATCGGGGCCGAAGCGACCACGGGTCTGCCCACGGAATTGGCTCCGGAGCGGACGCTTGACGGCATCCTTGGGCGCAATGTGGACCGGCCGCAGTCCTCCGTGCCGACCGTCAATTCCGTGCTTTCGGGCAACCCGGCTCCTCTCGTGGATCCGCGCCGCTTCGAGACCGGCGTGGACACCGTGCTGCGCCAATATCGCCCCGCCCCGACCGCGATCGATTCCATCTCCAAGCCCGTCACGCCGACGTTCTCCTCGCTTCCCAAGGCCCCGACGCTCGACGACATCCTTTCGTCCAGTTCAGCGGGTCCGAACTCCCTCGATGCGGACCGGCGTTCCCGGACCGTCGTCGAACCCTCCCGCGGATTCCTCGATCCCAAGAACCGTCCTCCCGCGATTCTGCCGGGCCCCAAGTCGAGCTTCGGAGGTTTCTAGGCGACCCGTGCCGTGGGTGGAGCCTTTCGGAATCCGCTTCCCACGCATCTCTTGATCATCATTTCCCGGCGGCTTTGGCCAAGGCGCGCCATGCATCCTTGCCGATCCAACGCGCCGTCGCGTCGCTGGAAGCGGCCAGCTTCCGGGCCAGATCTGTGGAGGCCTTCCGTAGAGCGGCCCGGCGGGTGCCGATGGAGCGCAGAGCCCAACTCACGGCCTTCTTCACGAAGTTACGGTCGTCGTCGGCCGCCGATTCGATCCAGGACAACGCCCGATGGAACGCCTCGTTCGTTGCGCGTTGGTCGTGCAGCGCCACGCAGGCGAGCAGGGCGAAGGCGGCGCGCTTCTGGAACTCCTCCTTTCGTCCGGCCCATTCCTCGATCTTGGCCCAGGCGTGCGGCGTCTGGTCGAAGAGCTTGAAACAAACCGTGTCGCACAGAGCCCAGTTGTCGAAGCCGCGGCACCAACGGTCCATCAAGGCGGGTGTGACGCGGTCGGGTTCGGCAATCAGAGCGGCGACGGTGCGGGCCTCGTAGTTGCCGGTGGCCCAGAGCGCTTCGGCCAAGGCGTGGTCGCGGCCGAGTTCCTTGGCCAAGGCCTGCATCGCGGCCATGCGCACGCCGTAGGCATCGGGTGTGACGATGCCGTAGCGGGTCGCCATCTCCTCGCGGAAGCGCGGTTCGGACATCGCCTTCAGCCGGGCCAGCACCGATGGCACGTTGGGCCGGGTGCCGGGTTGGTTCGCAGGTTTTCCGGCGCGTATTGCGGTCTTCGCCGACCCGCGTTTCGGCTTCGGCGCGGCGTTCTCGGCGACGCGCGCCTTCACGATCTTTCTGACCAACGCGAGAGGCAGCGCCTTCTCAACCGTGAAGCGGATGGTGCCCTTGCTGACTTCGAAGCCTTTGAGCTCATCGGCGAATTGCTCCTGAGTCTTCGGACTGGCCGCGTAGAGCGCGCAGTGCTTTTCCCACGCGCCGAAATAAACCAACGGCCGTCCACTGTGTTTGAAGCCGGCGAGCCCGTAGCCGATGTATTCCTCCGCGCCGGGAGCCGCCGCGTGGACTGCCCGGCGAAGCTTTTCCAAGACGGCACGCTGTTCGGGGGGCACTCCGGTTAGGTATTCGTCGATCGTGGAAAGTTTGGTTTTCAAGGGACGCGACGCAATCAGCCTACTTTCCTTCGGCCGCCGCTTTCAGTCCGGCGATGTCCAGCTTCACCATCTTGAGCATGGCCTGCATGACTCGCTGGCTCCGCTCAGGATCGGGGCCGCCCATCAGTTCTCCGAGCGCGGTGGGCACGATCTGCCAGGAAAGGCCGAACTGGTCCTTGAGCCAGCCGCATTGTTGGACCGATCCGCCGGCGGAGAGCTTCTCCCAGTAGTAGTCCACTTCCGCCTGTGTCGTGCAGCTGACGAAGAACGAAACGGCTTCATTGAACTGGAACATGGGCCCGCCGTTGAGGCCCATGAACTCCAGGCCGGCGAGGCGGAAGTTCACGATCATCGGCGAGACTCCCGTGATTTCGGAATCGGGAAAGATCGACGCGTAGAAGCGGGCCGCGGCTTCGGCCTGGCCATCGAACCAGAGGAACGGGGTGATCTTCTGGCCGGTGGAGATCCGGGGAATCTGGACGAGGAAGGTCTCCAGTCGTTCAAAGGTGCCGGTCCAACCGCCCTTCATGCTGTCGCGGTTGGCGTCGAAGGTCTGGCATTCCGCTTCGGTGGCGCTGAGAGGAATCCATTCGACCGTGATGACCGTCTTGTCGCCGTCCGGGACGAACGTGACCGTGGTCAGCAGCTCCTGCGGCCAGTTGTCGGCGAAGGGATGGCGGGCGATCTCGCCGGCCTCGTTGGCGAAGGAATTCACCCAGACCAGTTTGTCCTGCGGGGCGATTTCGCGGTAGAGCGCCCGGCCCCAGACCTTCTTTCCGTCCGGCAAGGTCATCGAGTAGTGGAACATGCCGCCCGGCCGGAAATCGCGCGTCACCGCGGTGCAGGTCGCGCCCTTGGGCCCAAACCACCGGGCGAAGTGGTCCATGTCGGTCCACGCCCGCCAGACGAGATCGCGGGGAGCGTTGAAGGTGCGGGTGATGCGGAAGGGGGCGGTCGTGGGGTTCATGCGTGAGGAAAAGAGTTCAGTTCTTGCGAAGGGCTGCTGGTCGGAGCAAGGCACCGAAGGCTTTGCGCTCGACCCAGAGGAGATAGAGGGCGGCGGCCACGATGAGGAGGATCATGGGGTTGAACAGCCCTTCGCCCTTCATCAGGAACGCATGGAAGGCGAGGATGTTCACGATGATCGGTCCCAAGACGAGCAGGCCGAGATTGCGGGTGCGCGGGATGGCGACGAGCACGCCGCCGATCACTTCCAAAACCTTCACGAAGGTCAGGTAGCCGGTCGGGGCAAAAGCGGCGAAGAACTGGGCAGCCGGGGTGCCTTCGGCCGGTGGAGGCGCATCGACGAGATTGAAGAGCACCACGACACCGGACATGACGAAGAGCAAGCCGAGCAGCATACCAACGATGGGAGGGATGAAGCGCATGGGATGAGGTGGGAACTGGGCAGGGGTTACTTTGTGGACATCAGTTCAACGAGTTGGTCTAGGCATTT